>DAOQII010000055.1:0-11431 GCA_035339455.1 Chitinophagales bacterium | reverse complement strand
CTATGGCTTAGCTGATTTTTGATTTTACTTCTATTGCTGTGCCTTTCACAAACCTAACTCTTCTGCGGGCTTTCTTGTACACTTAAGGCAAAATAAAATTATATTTAGTTTAAATACTTTTAAGATATGCCAACCTTTAATTCCCCCTCCTTTTTTTTAGGAGGGGGGTGGGGGAGGTAAACTATTTCTACTTCTTGAGCTTCTTAGATAAAATTAACCACATTATTCTTGCAATCCTTATTTACCATTGAATTTGATTTTTTATCAGAAACCACCCCCTTTAATTCCCCCTCCTATTTTTAGGAGGGGGGTGGGGGAGGTCAACTATTTCTAAAATTTAAATCTAAAAACATATATTATATTTAACATTACCATTTTTCAGACATAAAAAACCACTCCCTTTAATTCCCCCTCCTATTTTTAGGAGGGGGTAGGGGGAGGTTAACTATTTCTAACTTCTTGAGTCTTTTGGCTTAACTTAACGATATTGAGTGATTAAGCCTAAAATAAAGTATTATTTTTAATACAGCTTTGTATATTTGTGTGATGAAAAAAATAGAGCTGGAGGTATTGAGTATCACGCAGGGATTTACCCAGCATCACTCGTATGCCGTTGTTCTGAATGAAGTAAAGGGTAAACGCAGACTGCCTATTGTCATTGGTGCTTATGAGGCGCAAGCTATAGCTGTAATAATTGAACAAATTCCACCAGTGCGCCCGCTAACGCATGATTTATTCAAAAATGTTCTCGACTCATTTTCTATTTTCATGAGTGAAGTCATCATCACCAACCTGATGGAAGGTGTTTTTTATTCTAAATTAGTTTGTATTTTCAATGGCGAAGAACATGAGATTGATTCTCGTACTTCGGATGCCATCGCACTGGCTTTGCGGTTTGGCGCACCAATATATATCTATGAAGACATTTTGGATCAGTCGGGAATTTTATTGGTGGAAGAAGAAACAAAAGAAGATATTTTTGAAGATGACGTAGAAGTTGCTTTAAGCGATATAAAATCACAAAAAGAAAAAACTGATTATAATATCTATACCAACAAAGAATTGGAAAAACTGATGAACGATGCCCTGCATGATGAAGATTATGAAAAGGCCGCTAAAATCAGGGATGAACTGAATAAAAGAAAATAAAATAGTCGCTATAAGAAGCGACTATTTTTTTAGGGTTTTATGTATCTAAACTTTTCTTAATACAAAGTTAGTTCTGTTTCACCCTTATAATCTTTGATTTTGGTCAAAAATGTAATTACTTTACTTTAAATTACCAAATATCAATTTTTCGATATTTCTGACTTCTAAAAACTCATCTTTTATGGCTACTGCATTAGGGTGAGTGTTAGTGGCATAAACTCTCGAAATTAACCCCGATTGTTTAAGTTTATTTAGTGCATCATTTATAAACAAACCATGTGTGGTAATAACATATATTTTTGATGCCCCCGACTTCTTATAGGCTTCAGCTGCTTTCAGCAAACTGCCTCCAGTGCGTATCATATCATCATAAATAATAACTGTTTTATCTTGCACTTCTGCAGAGATGCCGGTGAGTTGTGTTTCATCACCCGAAATTCTTTTCTTAAAAACAAAGGCAGCTCCCACTCCTATATCATTCGCCAAAGACTCCACCCATTTTGCTCGTCCTGCATCGGTAGATGCCATCACGAAATTACTGCCTCCAATTTCCAAGGCAATTTCTTTCACGATTTCTTTGCAGTAAATATGTTTGGCTCTGCAATTGCTTTCAAAGTAATACGGCAATCCTTCGGTATGCAAATCGAATAACAAAATCTCATTTTGTTCAGAAGTATCAGGAATAGAGGAAAACAATAAGGCTCTGGATTTGGCTTTTACAATTTCGCCGGGCTTCACAGCACGCTCCATTGTACTATATCCGAAAAAGGGAATGACTAAACTCAATTTTTCCGCTCCGTATTGTTCGCAGGCAATGGCAATATCAAACAATTCTAAGGTAGATAAATCGTCTATTGTGCCTCCGATGATAATACAATGTTTGCCTTCGACATTAGATAAAAGACGATGGTATTGTTCACCATCGGGAAATGATTTTATCTCTATTAATCCGTCTTCCAAATCATGCCCGTACATTTTAAGCATATTGCTTTTCATATAATGATAAGACTGAACGGAAAACAATATTTTCTTCATAGGTTTCAGATTAATTGGTCAATACGATTGACTTTGCTGCGCAGCAGATGATCTGCAATGACTAATGCGGCCATAGCAGAAACAATAGGGACGGCTCTTGGCAATACACAAGGATCATGTCTGCCTCTGCCTGTAACTTCTACAGTATTGCCATCCTGATCCACACTTTCCTGCGCCTGCATGATGGTAGCAACCGGTTTAAAAGCTGCATTGAAGTAGATATCCATGCCATTGCTGATGCCGCCTTGTATTCCTCCGCTGTAATTTGTCTTTGTTTTAATTACACCATTGTCATTATAAAACAAATCATTGTGCTCGCTGCCCAATAAATGTAAACTTGCAAAGCCACTTCCATACTCAAATCCTTTGCAGGCATTAATACTCAGCATGGCCTTGCCTAAATCGGCGTGTAGCCTGTCGAAAACGGGCTCACCCAATCCGGCGGGTACATTTTTTCACAAAAATGAAACGATGCCGCCAATAGTATCGCCTGCCTTGCGCACCTCTTGAATGCGTGCAATCATTTGTTCTGCTGTATCTGCATCAGGGCATCGTACTATATTATTTTCTATAGCGTGTAAATCGAGTTGCGTGTAATTTTTGTTGAGTTGAATCGCACCCACTCGTGATACATAAGCAAAAACTTCGATACCGAATTGTGCCAATAATTGTTTGGCAATAGCACCAGCAGCCACGCGGGCTGCAGTTTCGCGTGCAGAACTTCTTCCGCCACCGCGATAATCTCGAAAGCCATATTTTGCATGATAAGTGAAGTCGGCATGTGAAGGGCGAAAACTGTCTTTGATATGCTCATAGTCTTTCGATTTTTGATCTTCATTTCGGATTAAGAGAGCAATGGGTGTGCCTTCTGTTTTGCCTTCAAAAATACCGGATAAAATCTCAAACGTATCTGCTTCTTTGCGTTGGGTAACAATGGCAGACTGACCGGGTTTGCGCTTGTCCAACTCTGACTGGATGAATGCAGTATCAATAGTTAGTCCGGCAGGACAGCCGTCAATAACTACACCGATAGCTGCCCCATGGCTTTCGCCAAAGGTAGCAATGCGAAACAACTCGCCGAAAACATTACCTGCCATACCTGCAAAAATACGATTAAATCATGAAATCGAAGATTCGGGAAATGGGCGAAAAATGAAAAAATACGTTAGTTGTTTTATTGGAATGTTTAGTCTTTTTACTTCGTAAACGGAGCAAAATACTGGGTATAAGTTTTCTCATCAAACTTCTTTCGTAAGCTGATCCAGATATTTGAGCATTTTCGGTATTCTGAATTCTCCTTTCATCAATCGGATATGTTGGACTGCATTATTCATATCAATGTCACCAATTACCGATACATACAAAGCCTGTTTACTTTCACCACGACAAACAGGATGACAGACTTCATTTGTACGGATAAACGATTTCTTTGCTACTCCAATAATCGGCACAACTCCATTTAGTACACTCCACAAGTGCGCACCTAAGCCATATTTCTTTTGGTTGTCAACATACACATGACCATCTATTATAATTGCTTCTATTGAAGTGATATCAACTTGTTTGATTAGTTCCAGTATACAAGGCAATTCGCGTTTAAAAAATTGTCCTGACTGGTATTCTTCTACTTCATTGATGATAGCAGTAATTACTGTTTGAGGATGCTCATCTTGCCAATTGAATAATACCCCTACAGCTTTTGCATAGGGTTCTTTGTAGTGTACATCAATGGCTAATATCATAGTTATTCTTCTGCTTTTATCTTATTTCTCTTATGTTGTAGCTCTTGCATCTCCATTCCGTTTCTAAAACACCAGCCTTAAATTTTTTCTTGTGTAATAAAAATAAAGACAAGGTTGACAGAATTTTTTGGAATACTTTATGTCATTATATAAAATAATATTTTCTAAAATATTCATTTTTTTTTAACCGCAAAGGGCACTAAGTTTTTTCGCAAAGCTTACCAATATCTATAATCCGTTTACTACCCTTTTAATTCCTTGTTTTAATAAGACTACGTTAAAGTTTATTAGCAATCCAAGTTTGTAGTTTCCTAATTTTAAATAGGTCAATGTTTGTGCTAAATGAATATCATTTAAGGTGTCAACACTTTTAATTTCAATTACAACTTTATTTTCTACTAATAAGTCAATTCTGTATCTACAATCTAATTTTGTTTCTTCTCAAGAATTTGGCATTGGCTTTTCTTTCTCAACAAATAAACCTTCTTTTTTTAATTTATAATAAAGACATTCTTGATAGGCACTTTCTAATAATCCGGGACCTAATGCATTATGAACATCAATACTTAAACCTATAATAATATGTGATAATTCATCTTCTTTCATATCCTTTGTGTTCTTTGCGAAATTCTTTGAAACCTTTGCGGTTAACTAATTTCCAATTCCAATCTCAATAAATGAGAGCTAAAGTTTTTGCCAAGGGTATCCATTCTTAAACTTCTAGATGCACCACCATCCAGAGCTTCGTGGCAAACAAAGTTGAGCGATTCCAAGGCATCCCATTCAAAGCGTTCTACCTTGCCTTTTATTAATCCTTTGAAGTGCGCTTTCACCATTTCAGGAGTTAAGTATTTTTTCAGTGTTGCATAATCTTCTTTAGATTTTGCCATTACACCAATGTTGCATACATTGTTTTTGTCGCCACTACGCGCTGATGCGATGTTTATTAGTTTTACTGTCATAATGTATCAATTTAAAGATGTGGAAATGTATCAATTACTATTCTTTTTTATTTTTTGATGTAGTAATGATTTTTGCTAAAATTAATTTTATTGATTTTAATTTAGTTTGCAAGTCCGTTGTGTTTGGATAATTCTTAGAATAATGGCATAACTCAAGCCAATATTCGGTTTCTTCAACTTCTTTCATTGCTATTTTTATTTTATGAATAAAGTCTGCTTTGCTTTCTGCGTTTTGAGCTTCTTTTACATTAGCTCCAATTGACGTTCCTGACTTTAACAGCTGATTTGCAATTACAAATCTTCTGTTCGTTTCCAAATTTTCTGTGAATTCAATGATTGAAATTGAAAATTCAAAAGTTAGTTTTAAGATTATATTCTCTTTTTCTCCCATTGGTAAATTGCTACATCAGTACATTTATAAAATTACATAATCCACCTTGGGCTCTATGAGCTCTCTGGGTATCAGACATGGAAATAAACTCAGCATCGCGCGGTTCATATTGCCCCAGCCGGGTACAGAGATTACGCCGGGAGGTCCGTTTAATCCTAAGCAAGTGATGCCTGCTATGGCCGTTTTTCCGGTTCTGTCGTCTTTGTGTTTTATCGCAATCCGCAATCCTAATTCACTTCGCTGATTTAATTCATCAGCATCCGGAATTTCGACGGCATCTTCATGCAGACCGTTTACGCCAATGATATTAAATCTGGATTCCAAAATCTGAACCGGCAATTTTGCCCAAGTTTCTTTTACAGCTTTGATGAACATTTGTAATTTATCATAAGCAAAAGGATAAGAGAAAAAGAAAAATTGCTCGGTGACATATCCTTCCATTTGACCGATACATAGTTTTAATTTTTCGGGACGAGGTTTGCCTTTTATACCCGAAATACTGACTTCATTTTCACCAACATCTTCTAATTTTATGTTGGATAAATCGACTACTACATCGGGTGTGATATACGTGGTGGGGTCATGGATCTCATAAACCAGTTGTTCTCTGATGGTATTTCTGGAAACTTTTCCGCCTGTGTTTTTTGCTTTGGTTAAAATGGCAGTACAGTCTTCGTTTACCTGAGCGATGGGATAACCTAAGTCGGAAACACTGTAATGCATAGGCCATTCGGAGTAGGCATTCCCACCGCTTGCTTGTCCGCCGCATTCCAGAATATGCCCGATAGTAATAGCAAATGCCATTCTGTCTAAATCTTCCTGAGTGGATGCATCATCAATTTTCCAATTGAACTCATGCGCTAAAATTCCTAAAGCTAAACATGGGTCGGCAACACGACCTGCTAATATCAAATTGGCACCATTGTCTAATGCTTCTTTTACTTTCTGCGCACCGATATAGACATTGGCATGCGTAGGCATATATTTAGAATCGTAGTATGAAGTATTGTCGTCCAAATTATTCAATTCTACCTGCTGCTCCTTAAATTCAGGTAAGCGAGACAATACATCATCACCCGAAATAGTGGCGATTTTGATGCCTTTTATACCTTGTTTTTCTAAGATGGCTTTTACTTTTTCGGCGGCACTTTCCGGATTTAATCCACCACTGTTGGTTACAATTTTTATTCCTTTTGAAAAGGCAATCGGGTACAGAGTACGGGCATGTACTTCAATATCTCGGGCATAACCCATGCTCGGATCTTTGAGTTTATCTTTTTGTAAGATAGATAAAGTGAGTTCTGCCAAGGCATCATGCATCAGATAATCGGCTTCGCCCTGCATGGCAATCTGGATGGCACCAAGCGGCGAATCGCCATAAAAACCCTGTGCGCCTGCTATTTTTGTTTGTTTCATAATAAAAATTTACCAATTGATTGATGTACCGATGTAGCAATATTTTATTTCTCAATTGATACATTGGTATATTGTTACATTATTTAATTACCCCTCCACTCCGGTTTTCTTTTTTCTTTGAATGCGGCTAAGCCTTCGGCAGCATCTTTGCTTTGTAGGCATTGCATCAGCATGGCATGTAAGTATTTGTGTTTTTCATCTGCTGAGATGGATTTCATTTCGTGGTAGGCTTTTAAGCCCAGGCGAATGGCAGTCGGCGATTGTTCTTTGATTTCTTCTATTAATTGCTGCACGCTGTTTTCTAAATTCTCGGGTGTAACGATTTCCGTAACCAAGCCATATTCTTTAGCTTCCTGGGCACTCAATGTTTTAGCCCGTATGCATAAATCCAATAATTGCCGGGCTGACATTAAGGGTTCTAATGTTGCCATTACCTGAAATGGAAAAATACCGCGTTTTACTTCCGGCAAACCGAATTTAGCAGATTCTACGGCAATAACATGCGTGCAACCGCCTATCATCAAAAATCCACCGGCATATACATCTGCATGTACTTGTGCAATACAAGGTTTGTGCAAGCCGTTGAATTCTTCACCGAGTTTTATCATTTCCTTTGGCATTGGAATAGTGGACGGCTTTTCTGTAGTATCATCGCCGGCAAATGCTTTTAAATCTGCACCGGCGCAAAAAACCGACCCATTGGCTTTGAGCACCACGCACCAGATTTGATTGTTGTAGTGTGCATACGCCAATGCATAAGCCAGTTCATTAGCTAAAGGAATGTGGAAGGCATTACGTTTCTCGGGGCGATTAAGCGTAATCGTTAATACATTTTCTTTTTCTTCGACGATAAGATAAGCAAAATGCTGCTCTGAAAAATTTAAGGTTTGTTCTTGTGTGTATAGCATAGTTGTAATTTGAAAATTTGAAAAATGTGTTAATTTGATAATGATATGAGTTTGTCTATATTTCCTTTAAATACATTCATGTCAACATTACCTTTAATGCCATTTATGTTCCCTGAATTGGAATATTGCCAAAATACAAATTCTTTACCGTCTTTTAAATCGGGTTCTTTAAATAAATCTCGAATCCAAAAGTGATAGGTACTGAAATCGTTTAAAAGATACCTATTATAGAATTCGTATGTCGTATAAATAATGGGTATTTTCTTA
Organism: Chitinophagales bacterium; assembly: GCA_035339455.1. GTDB lineage: Bacteria > Bacteroidota > Bacteroidia > Chitinophagales > JADIYW01 > JADJSS01. Next base: position 3,561 of record DAOQII010000055.1, on the reverse strand, counting down.
TAATGCAATTGAACAGCTTCTAAAAAATCTTTAATTTCATTTTTGACATTAAAACTATCCTTGTTTCTTGTATTACATTTTCCTAAAAATTCTAAATCTATAACAGGAGGTAATGAATTACTATCAATTTTAAAATGATTTATAAAATTGATAGCTTGATTTTTACCAGAACTGCAAAATGTAAAAAAATGATAGGCAGAATATGGAATATTGTATTTCACGATAGAATCAATATTATCCTTGAAATTTGCATCTGCAAAATCTGAACCTTCTGTTGCTTTTACAAATACAAAACTAATTTCATTTTTTGCTTTACTCCATTCAATAATTCCTTGATGATGTGATATGTCAATTCCGGTTAATGGATAGACGGATTTATCTGGTTTTAATAATCCAATATAGCCACAAGATGCTATATGAATAGATGTATATAATATAATTATTAGAACTATATTGTTGGAAGCAAGATTTATTATTTTGTCGTTTAATGATATCTTATTCTTTTGCTCTGGCATTATTGAATTGCTATACTATTAAATTTATTATTTTATAACATGAATTTTCCAGACACTGTCTGGAAAATTCATTCTTTTCTGAACGATAATAATGCCGACTGGTTGTGTCTGTTTCATTATTTAAATTTATATAAAATAGAAATTAGATTCATTTATCCATCAGTTTATAACCAAGCATTCTCATCGTCTCGATTTAAAATTACCAGATCAACTCCATTGGTATATTGGTAAATCAACACATTTTTACATCATCACATTTCCAAATTATCTAATTCCCCTCTTTCATTTTAAGCAACAAAGTCCCTGCTTCTACAAACTGTTTATTGCCAACATACACTTCTTCTACTTCCCCGTCGGTGTGTGCTTCTATCGTATTTTCCATCTTCATCGAAATCATCTTCAGCAGCGCATCTCCGGCTTTTACTTTATCTCCAGCCAAAACTAATACTGATGTAACTTCACCCGGCATCGGAGCAATGTAACCACCTTTTACCGTTTCTGTCTGTGGCAATGGAAAACGCTCCACACTATGCAATACGATTTGCCCCAATGCAGGAGATTGAACAAAAAACTGATGCCCGTTTTGAGAAATATGGAAGTTGCGGCGAACCCCATTTATCTCTAATGTAAGCGAATTCGTCGACCGTCGACCGTCGACCGTCGACTGTGGACTAACCTTGCTAACAAAGCTTTTATCTGCAAACGAAATATGCAACTCACTATTGTGGTTCGTATATGCTATAGGAAATTCAAAACCCTGATAGGAATATTTTTCCATTTGTGCCTGATAAAAATTATTGCGCCAGCCTGCCGGCACTCCATTCGCCAGCTTGCGTTCCTCTTGTCTTTGCAAAAATCGATAATGCACTAAAGCACATGTCAAAATATCGAGTGTTTCCTGACTGTATTTTTCTCCCGCATAATTAAATTGTCTATCTAAAAAGTGCGTATCAAAATTCCCGTTTCTGAAATCTTCATTTTCCAAAACAGCAATCAGGAAGTTTTTATTTGTAGTAAAACCGGAACAAACTGTCTTTTTCAATGCCGTACTTAACAAGGTAATCGCCTCATTTCTGTTGTTTCCTTTGGCAATTATTTTCGCAATCATCGGGTCGTAAAAAGTAGAAATTTCTGAGCCGATTGTGATGCCCGTATCATAGCGGATACCTTTGGTTTTATCTGGAATCCAATCTATAATTTTTCCGGTGACCGGCAAAAAATGATTGCCCGGATCTTCAGCATAAAGGCGCACTTCAATAGCATGTCCGCTCTGTTTTATTTCATCTTGCGAGTAAGGAAGCGGATTGCCTTGTGCCACTTCAATTTGCAAGCGAACTAAATCCAAACCTACTACTTCTTCTGTTACAGGATGCTCCACTTGCAGGCGCGTATTGACTTCCAGAAAATAAAAACTCTGGTCGGGTGCTACAATAAACTCTACCGTTCCCGCGTTGTCATAATTGATAGCTTTACATGCCAGCACGGCCGCCTCGCCCATTTTTTGTCGTGTTACTTCAGATATAAATGGGGAAGGACTTTCTTCTACTACTTTCTGATAGCGGCGTTGAATACTACATTCGCGCTCAAACAAATGCAAGGCATTTCCATGTTTGTCCCCAAAGATTTGAAATTCTACGTGACGTGAGGTATCAAAATATTTTTCTATCAGCAATGTGTCGTCTCCAAAACCATTCAATGCTTCTGATTTAGCTTCGGCTATGGCTTTATCCAGTTCTTTCTCTTCTCGAACAATACGCATACCTTTACCACCTCCGCCTGCACTGGCTTTCAGAAGTACCGGAAATCCAATCTCTATGGCTTTTACTTTTATGGTAGCCTCGCTTTGGTCGTCACCCTGATAGCCGGGAATAGTGGGAACGCCGTTTTCCTGCATTATTTTTTTTGCTCCGATTTTAGAACCCATAATTTCAATCGCTTTCGGGTGTGGCCCCACCCAAATTAATCCCTCATCAATAACTTGCTGTGCAAAGGTTGCTTTTTCACTCAAAAAGCCATAGCCGGGATGAATGGCATTCGCACCTGTTTTTTTAGCTGCTTCAATTATTTTATCTGCTATCAGATAGGATTCATTCGGTTGTTTGCCGCCAATGCGCACTGCCTCATCGGCATATTCAACAAATAAGCTGTTTTCATCGGCATCCGAAAAAACGGCTACGGTGGCAATGCCCATTTTTTTGCAGGTTTTAAAGATGCGGATGGCTATTTCACCGCGGTTGGCAACAAGGAGTTTTTTTACTGGGTTCAGTAGGTTGTTATTCATCGTATATGTCTGTTCTTTAATAATTATAGTAAATAGTATAGCAAGTTTATGAGAATCGTAAATTATGCATTTCTTTTGTCATATAAAATAAGAAAGAGCCGATAATTAAGAAAAAATGGAGCAACTTATTGATAATACGCACTATTTTGACATAAAATTATTAATTCGTATTTTCGCCTTTCTAAAAAATTAAAAAGTAAATTTAATATGCCTTATTTATTCACATCAGAATCGGTATCGGAAGGACATCCGGATAAAGTAGCCGACCAAATTTCAGATGCGTTGATTGACCATTTTCTGGCTTATGATCCGCAATCTAAAGTAGCATGCGAAACATTAGTTACAACAGGACAAGTTGTATTAGCTGGTGAAGTAAAATCTAAAGCCTATTTAGATGTACAGGAAATCACTCGTGAGGTCATCCGAAAAATCGGTTATACCAAGTCGGAATACATGTTTGAAGCGAACTCATGCGGTATCTTTTCAGCGATACACGAGCAAAGTGCTGACATTAACCGCGGGGTGGACAGAAAAACAGGAAAATCGTTTGAAGCACATGCTAATGCACAGGGAGCTGGCGACCAAGGTATGATGTTTGGTTATGCTACTAAAGAAACAGACAATTACATGCCATTGGCTTTGGACTTGGCACACAAAATTTTACAGGAATTATCCAAAACACGCAGAGCAGGAAAGGAGTTAAAGTATTTGCGTCCGGATGCTAAATCTCAGGTAACTATCGAGTATGATGATAACAACCAACCT
>DAOQII010000054.1:0-11538 GCA_035339455.1 Chitinophagales bacterium | reverse complement strand
CATTTGTACCTGTTCCTGCCCAGTTGTATTTGGTGTTGATGTCTCAAAACTAATACTTCCGGCTACGTTAACATTAGCTCCCAAAGAAATATATTTTGCAGGAGTTGTGGTTATGGTAGACTTTCTGTAAACTTTAAGATGACAAAACTGATTATCATAAGCATTAGTAGTGTACGTTGTACCGTTTAAAGTTCCACTAATGACTTGTTCTGAGGTGCCATAAAATTTTTCAGTACCAGTACTTTGATATTTATTACTACTTACCGTATTTGTCCAATTACCTGTCAATTCAATCGTACCACCACGATTAATAAATAATCCGTCATTATTCTTTATTTCACCGTTTACAAAAATCAGACAGGTACTGTCGTAAAGTGTGGCTGTAGAAGTGGTACTTCCGGGACCGTTAATGTAAAGTTCATTAGCACTTTTAAGTGTATTAAAAGTATAAAGAAAAAGAAGTATGTAGGTTAGCTTGAAAAATTTATTCATTCAATATTTTTTGCAAAATTAATAAAGAATTTCAACACTCGCAGAATTTTAACATATTGCATAACAAAAATCTGAAAATCAAGCAGAATACCCTTGATTGGGTATGTATATCGTCATTTTTTTCTATACTTTGCAATAACAAAATCAACACAAAATGAAAAAAGTAATTATCCCAATTGCCGCAATGTTGTTTTTCATTGCCTGCAAACCCAAAAATGAATCGACAGAGAATGCATCAACACCAGATGCTGTTGTTACCGCTAATGAAGCCAAAGCTGATCCAAATGTTACAGACTGGATGAGTTGGGAAAACGGCATTGATATTGCCGGAGTAACCGACCCTAATCTGAAAATGCCCAATGTCATTTTTCATGTGGCTCATATGGTGAGCACGCCTTTAGGCAATGCTCCTAGTGGGATGATTTTATATCAACCCGACAGTACAAAACCACCAATGGTTATGGGCTTTATCTCAACTGACAGTAAAGTGGGAGGTTACTTTGGACCAAAAATATTTGCAGGTACGCCATTTGAAAAGGCACCTGTATTACCGGCTACTTTCGATATTAAAACTACTGCTAATGGCGCTACTGCTAAAGTGGTTACCGGAGGTCATACTTTTGAAGCAGAAGTTACAGATTTAGGTGCTCCTTATTTAATAAATCGTGCACCGGCAGCAATGTCGCCATTTTACCAACAAGGCGTAGAACGTAAAATCGGAAAAGCTACCTTGAAGGTGGATGGAAAAGATGTAGCAATTACGATACCTCCTGTTGGAATTTCAGGCGGACCCGGTGCTGTATTTTCTCCTAATGGAGTCTATGCCAGATAATTTATAATAAAATAAAATTTTTCAGGCGGCATTTTTTTAGCCGCCTTTTTTCTTAACAATTAAGAACAACACCTAAACATATGCACAAAATTCATCATACAGAATAGGCTTAAATTTGATTATACACAAATAATATCGCTTATGCACACAGTTACCTGAGTATTTAACAAATCTCGAACATTTTTATGGAGAATTAGTTTTACTTTTAAATACGCATTCAAAACACGTATTTATAATCTAAAATTGATTTGCGTTGAAAATCATTGAGCTAAATTTGTAAATTATTTGCTTATGAAAAAAATCTACACGCTTATTACATTCTTATTCATTGTCATAATACAGTGTAATTATGCAGCAACACTTACCGAGGATTTCGAAGCAGTTGCATTTACAAAAAATGCTTATGATGTTGCTCCAGCGGGTAATGGGACAGAAGATAATGTAACTTTTGCATCAGGTTCATGGCGCATTTTTGATGCTTTACGTGGTAATACTGCTGGGTCAGACAGATTTAACGGAACGCAATCTGTACGTGCGAGAAGTAACACGTCTATTGTTTCCATGAATTTTGACAAATCCGGCGGTGCAGGTATTGTAAGTGTATATGCTGCTAAATATGGTGGTGATGCAAATTCAACTTTTCAATTTGAACTTTCTACAGATGGTGGAACTACTTGGCCAAATGTATCACCAACATTTTCTTTAACATCTACGACACTCACTCAATTTACATGGAATGCCAATATTTCAGGAAATGTACGCATACGGATTGTTAAGTTAACTACTACATCAACTTCTAATCGATGCAACTATGATGATTTCTCCATTACAGATTATACGGGCTCTGTACCTGAGATAAACCTGCAACAACCTGCCGGAAGTGACTCCGCATGTGGCATGACTTATAATTTTGGTACACAAACTATCGGCACGAATACGGATGTTACTGTTAGAATCCAAAATACCGGAACATTTCAATTAACTATTTCAGGAACTCCCATTACAGGCACTAATGCCTCTGAGTTCTCTGTTTTTACCGCCCCTACTTCTCCTGTAGCTGCAAGCAGCTATACCGATATGACCATCCGATTTTCACCGGGTACGCCCGGCATAAGAACGGCAGTATTAACCATTAATTCTGATGATGCTGATGAAAGTGCATGCATTATAAACTTAACCGGCAATGCGAATTATGCACCGTGTACTGAACTTATTATATCTGAATATGGCGAACCCGTTGTCGGGAGCGGAAAGTATATAGAACTGTATAATGGCACTTCCGGAGCAATTAATTTAGCCAATTATGCTCTATGGAGAGTGAGTAATGGTGCGGTGTTATGGTCAGGTGCTACTGTGATGTCGCCTGCATTAAGCGGAACTTTAGCTGCGGGAAGTACTTATGTAATAGCCAATAATGCTACGGATGTTCCGGGTGCAAATCTTTACAATGCCACTTTTTGTAACTGGAACGGTGATGATGCAATTGGTTTGGCAAAAAATATTTCCGGCACTTGGTATCTGATAGATGCCGTAGGTACAGATATGACCGGATATGCCGGAACCGGAGGATGGAGTGTTGCCGGAATTAGTGGTGCTACAACAGACCATACGTTAGTTCGTAAAACTTCAGTAACTGCTCCCAATGCTGATTGGAATACTTCAGCCGGAAGTACTGCAACAAATTCAGAGTGGTTTGTACGCCCTTACCAACTGAGTAATGTTGGGTGTAATGTAAATTCTTGTTCTGTATCCAGTACTGTAGGATTTGTAACGACAAGTACCGCGGTTACAGAAGCGAATACAACAGTTACTGTCAACGCAACAATGAATAGTGCCCCAACTTCAACAGTTAACGTGAAAATTACAGATGCATTGTTGGGTACTGCTACTTCGGGAACAGATTATACCGCATTTTCTCCTGTAACCTTAGTGTTTACCCCGGCAGAAACATACCCGAATACCAAAACATTCACGGTATCTATACTAGATGATGCTTTCTCAGAAACGAACGAATTAATTACCTTGGATTTAGATGCACAATGTGGTGCATTAGTCAGCAACAGTCGACACACGATTACTATTATAGACAACGAAATTCCGGAAGGTGTGGTCATCAATGAAATCAGCCAGGGCAGTGCTAATAAAGAATATGTAGAATTAGTAATAACGGGAACACCCGGCACAACTATGGACTTGCGCGGATGGATTATAGACGACAACTCCGGGATTTTTAGCGGAGGCTATGGAACGCAACTTGGTATTGCGCCCGGTCATATAAAGTTCTCAGATATTTGCACATGGGAAAAAGTTCCGGTTGGCTCCATCATTTTATTGTATAATGCAAGTGATAAAAATGTTAGCATAACGATTCCGGATGATCCAACAGACGGCAATTTGGATTACACGTATGTTGTACCGATTTATGCTTCTGCTACTACTTGTGCGGCAATGGCAACGTCAAATCTATATTTTTCATCAGATTGCGACAAACCTAATAACGTTTCTTATGATCAGTATACTCCTCCAGTTTATACTAACGTGGACTGGAATGCGATGCAGCTCAGAAACGGTGGTGACGCCGTGCAGGTACGCAGTTCATAGGGTGGTTTCTTCCAGGGCATCTCTTATGGTAGCAAGGGAAGTGGTTCGGATTGCGGCACATGTGCATTAAATCAAACAAATCACCCTGATTATTCGGTTTATGGTACAGATGCTTTATATTTTTCTGGCACATCAAATACGACTTATGCCAACCTTAATGCTATTGATAATGATTTTAGAAAATTGAGTAACTGGACAAAAACTACAACGGCTTCTCCAAATGCATTAGAAACTCCGGGAACGTGGAATTCTGCTAATAACCAAACCTGGATATTATCACTCAGACAGCCATTTAATGCCGTTATGGATGACCAATCTTACACTTGTGATTTACGAGCATTTGAGAGTCGCTATTATTTAGATGGCAATGACAGCATCATTTACTGGATAAAAAATAACGGAGCAACCGATCATGGTCCATACACGGCTCAAACTATTATACACAATACGGCTACAACAGGGAAAGGTTTTCAAAATTCAAACTTGACCGGTACACCCTTATTTTTGCAGAAAACGTTTGCAGGCACACCTGTTACTTATACGCCGGCAAACTATAAAGTAAAATTCTTTTTCTCTACTCAAGAATTACAGGATTATTGTGATTATATCAATCCGATACTGAATGCCCTACCCGGCTACTATACCGGGCATAATTATACGCCTTCAACGGTGAAACCGCATCTGAAAATCTACCGCACCTCACTAACTGATAGAGCATGGACCGTAACCTCAGACGCACAGGTGCAAATTGTTTCACCTGTACTTGGCACGTATGGAGCTTATACTACTTTTGAATATGATGGATTTACGGGTTTTTCAGGTTATGCCTTAGGCGATGTTGTTACCCCGATTATTGGTCTCCCGGTTGAATTAAAACAATTTGAAGCTACCTGTTCCGATGATAATAGAGTTATATCGTGGACTACGGCCAGCGAACGCAACACGCGAAACTTTGAAATACAATACTCCTATAATGGAAGTAATTTTTATCAACTTGCCGTAGTACAGGCAATTGGAAATTCTGTTACAGAACAACACTATTCATACACCGATAATTCGGCTTCTGACAAAGTTTATTACCGTTTAAAAGTAATTGACAATGATAATTCATTTAGCTATTCACAAGTTGTTGTAGCAGATTGTGCCGACACCTATACAGAACCTCAGCTTTATTACGATGCACTTCATGCTAATTATATTATTCAATCTTCAGGAAAAGCTATCGTAACATCTTATACCTTGTATGATATTGCCGGGAAAATTGTTCGTCATACGACTATCGACCATACATTTACAACACCTGTAGATATGGAAAATCTGCCTGCAGCCGTATATATTCTGAAAATGAATACTGAAAATAATGCTTATTACAAAAAAGTAGTTAAGCATTAATTCGTTTTTAATACTCAGCTTAAGTTCATACTGCTGAGAAAGCCAAAAATAAATTTCAGGGCAAAATAGGAGCAGAATGCCAAACCGATGAATACCAAAGCCAATACGATTAAAACCGGAATTAGATATGGCAGCGCACTTCCGCTATGTTTGCCTTCTTCGTAATGTTCAACAGCTAATACTAAATTTTTGCGGTTGGCTTTATAAAATACATCGAAAATATTTCCCAAAACAGGAATAGCCCCAACTATACCATCGATAGTAATATTGGTAAACATCTTTAGTAAAAGTTTACTGCTGCTACCGTTTTTCCACAAGGCAAACATGAGATAGGCTGAAATACCATAATCTACTATAGTACCCAAACCGGGTATCAAATCTAAAACAGGATCAACACCAAAAGTGATATTAGTACCCGGGATGCGCCACTGGCTGTCCATGAGTTTTACCCATTTTGCCAATTTTTGCAACTGTGGCGGGATGGTCTTTTTTTGAATGCTTGTTGGTGTATCCATTATGGCTCGTAAGTTATCATTTCCAATCCAATGAGTTGTTTCTCATCGAAAGATACGGAAAGAAAACCTAATATTCCGCCCGTAGATTCTGCAACGCTACCGGCAAATGAGCGCATAGATTTTAAAAATGCCCGGGCAAACAGCGGATCAAGTTTAGGCAATATATCATTCAACTTACTTAATTCTTCTGTGATTTCTTGCACTCTTACTTCTTTTTCGAAGTTCATATATTTACCATTCATTACACTAAGTTGTGTGTTGAATTCACTTTCGAGCAGTTTGAAAAAATCAAACAATATGGGGTCTCCGGTCGTTGCACGAATATGAACCAAACGGTTAGCTTGCTCTTCTTCTGTCATATCAATTTCTCCATCAACACCTGCAAGCAGCACAGTTACTAATGCCGGTGTGTTCATCATCAACTCTTTTTCTTCATCACTTAGATTGCTGAATTGTGCGATTTCCATATACTCTTTTTTTTGCAAAATTAAGAGAATCACACTAAAATGCATGTAATTTTTATGTGAACAATGCAAAAAAAATTAATCCTTGAACAAATTAAAGATACTTTTGATTTTTATTTACCTTTGGCATGACAATGGCATTAAATATCAAAACACTACTACTTATGCTGTTAAGTGTATCACTTGGCTTAATTTTTATTGTGTCGGGAGCTACGAAATTAATGAGTATGGAGTTATTTGAATATCAATTTGTAGAAATCGGTGTTGCCGGTTGGAAGACGGCGCCCTATTTTGCCCGCTTCCTGATTGGATTAGAATTTTTTATCGGAATTTTATTAGTGCTGAATATCGCTGTAAAAAAATTCAGTGCGCCGTTAGCTATTGGTATCCTGCTTTTCTTCTCCGTTTATCTGATTTATTTCCTTATTGTTTATGGCAATAAGGGTGATTGTGGTTGCTTTGGACAAGCATTAAAAATGTCGCCTTTAGCTGGTTTAATCAAAAATATTGCCTTACTCATCGTAGCCTTTATTTTACTTTGGCAATATGATACCACTTTTTGGAAGAAGAAGATAACCCGAATATTAACGCCGATTTTAGCAATTATTTCCATGTGTTGTGCTTTCTTTATTTATCCCATTAATGTATTTGCCCATTACCAGTTTGACAACAATAAAACAGATTATAAAGTTGCCTTAGATTTAATGTATGATTCTACACAAACATACAAACCCACACAAGAATTGAGAAATGGAAAGCATATAGTAGCATTTTTTAGTTTAACTTGTCCGCATTGTAAAATGGCAGCAAAAAAGCTGAAGATTATACATCATAGGCATCCAGAGCTTCCTTTATATATTGCCCTTAATGGAGAACCGAAAGACACTGCCGTATTTTTTAATGAAACCGAAGTCCAGCAAATTCCGCACAATTTATTTTTAGGTCCACAATCGTGGTTAATGGTAGCAGGTATACAACTGCCGGTGATTATGTATCTTGAAAATGGCATCGTGAAAAAGAAAGTGAACGGCATTAATCTGGATGAAGATGATGCTCTAAACTGGTCTCAACAGACAATAAGATAACGTGCTGTCTTTCTTTAGTTCGATTTAATAACCTGAGTTCGAGATAAGCGTTTCAATTAAAAAATAGTTGATTTTTTATATAGAACCACCTCCTTTTAATTCCTCCACCTTGTTAAAGTGGAGAAAAAAATGAGAAATCAACTATTTTATCCCCTTATTTTTTATAACCCGAACTCAGGTCAATATCTCTAACGCATCGAAAACCCACGTGCTGCATGCCACTGTCAGGCGAAAGACGCATCCTCCTGGAATTTCTATAACCCGAACACCAGCCATCACTGCACAAAAAAGAACCTCCGCGTATGACTTTACTTACGGCATAAGGGTCATTAACCTCATATGTTTTTTCAGGTCCAAACGGATTTTGAACAGGCTCTCCCCTATCAGCAAGTACCTTATAATAATCTGCTCCATACCAATCATTCGTCCACTCCCAAACATTGCCAACTATGTCGTACAAGCCATAAGCATTGGGCGGAAATGATTTGACAGGTGCTGTTAGTGCATACCCATCTTTAACCGTATTTGTATACGGGAAATCACCTTGCAGAAAGTTGCCGTAATATTTTTTATCATTCAGTTTTTCGTTTCCCCAAGGGTACATATTATTTTGTTTGCCACTGCGAAGTGCATATTCAAATTCGGCTTCTGTGGGCAATCGCTTACCAACCCATTTAGCATATGCCATAGCATCATACCATGATACTTGTGTAACAGGATACCGTAATATTTCTTTTAGTTTATCTTGTTTTCCATCGGGATTTTTCCAGTTTGCACCGGGTGTATATGTCCACCAGTCATCTAAATTATCAGGATTTTCATTTCTTCTCACCAAGTGAAAGACCAATGCTCCGGCTTTAAGTAGGCTATCCTTAGGTTTAGGTGTCCCGGCTGGAACTTGTTTTTTTAATTCTTCCCAGTCAATATCCTGTTCAGCTACAGTCTTATACCCTGTTGCTTTTACAAATTCAAGAAATTCGCCAACGGTAACTTCATGTTCATCCATCAGGAAATCTGAAACCCTAACCTCATGTTTGGGAAATTCATCCGCTTGAGCCAGAGCAGTTGAGGGCATGTTTTCAAATCCGGCTGGTCTGTCTCCACCCATTCTAAACGTGCCTCCTTTAATATGCAGCATTCCCTTTGTATCTTCTGATTTTTGGGGATTTACATTTATTTTTTCTATAGCATCAAGATATTTTTTATTTAAATATTTTACTCCAAGTATTGAATCCCGTGTCAAAGTACCCGATATAAGACTTTGTTCATTTCCTGTTCTGCTTTGGTTGGAGTGGTTACTATTACAACTTATAAAATTACAGAGCAATAAAGTGCTATAACAAACAACTGTTTTTCTAAAAGAAAACATCGTTATTGTATTACAAATTTTATAGTTTCGAGAGAAGCATTCTTATTTGTAATATTTAATAAATATATTCCTTTGGGGAGTGTACTAAAATCGAAATGGTATTTAGTTTGGTCTTGGTGTTGTAGTATATTTTCAGTCAAAACTATTTTACCAGATAAATCCGTAATGATTAATGTTGCATCTTTATCGATATTATTTAATTCAAGATTAAAAATACCATTATTCGGGTTTGGATAACACGATAATTCGGGATTTTTATTTTCTTTTAGTCCGGTTACTTGTTGCGTTTGATATACATTCACAACTTCAAAACGACTTTGTGCAAAATCTTTATTTGCAGCCATGGTGCGTACTCTCAAAATATTACTCAGGTAATAATCCGTATCAAAATGAATATGCCCGGAAAGCCAGAGTGCGAGATTATTTTTATAGGGTGCGAGCATGCTCACCATTTTATCGTATTCATCTCGCTCGAAAACAAATCCGGAGGCAATCATAATCAGATTGTCTGTAATGGGGTGGTGTGCTATCAGTATGGTATTCTCGTTTCCCAAGTGAGTATTGCTTGCCAGCTGTTGTTTCAGCCACCTGAATGTGCCACCATTCCAATCCATAAGTTGAGCTTCCGGACCAATGCCCGGTTCTGCTTTATGTACGTGATATCTCGGGTTAAAATCTAAACCATAAAATACAAAATCATCGTATTCAAATGAAAAATTCTGAAAATAATGTCCTAAAGAATCTTCCGAGTCGTACGTACGCTGTAGCCTGGTACCATCATCCCAGTTTTCAAAAAAAAACTTATTTGCCGTAAATACGCTGTCAAAAACTTCATTCCATACCGAATCGCCATAAGCATAACGGGCTTCGTAATTATAGCGAACATAAGGCCATATATCATGATTGCCAATAATGGGTACATAAGGAATTTGAAGTTTATTTAAAATATCGCGGCAATGTATCATTTCTGATTTCTCTGCACTACCGGTCAAATCGCCGGAAACGATGACAAATTTTATATTTTTTGCAGCTGCATTTTCATTTATCCAGGTTACTGCATTTTTCAGTGCTCTGACGGGCCGGCTATTATCCCCGTAAGGCACACTGTCATTATCAAAGCCATTGCCTCCATAATCATTTCCATTTTGGTTATAATCCTCTCCCACATGGACATCAGTAATATGAACAAATGAAAAGGCATATGCTGCGCCTGGAATAGATTTATTCAAATTAAATTCTGGCATGGAAATGGATTGAGCAAAACCAGAGAAAGTAAGAAAGAGGAAGTAAAAAATAAGAATCTTAAATTTCATTAAACTAAAAATAGCGAATTTACAGAAAACAATAAAACAAATTCTTGTTCGTTTAGAGTAAAATCTTAATTTTGTCCATATTAATATCAGCGCATGGGAATATTTTTGCAAGCAGCCACTACTTTAATTGACACAACAGGTCAAGCTGCCGCTGCGGCTGCGGCTGCCGCTCCGAAGGAAGAACTATCTGTACTTACACTACTTTTCAAAGGTGGTGTAATGATGATACCACTATTAGTGTGCCTGGCTTTAGCCGTATTTTTTATCATTGAGCGACTATTATTTATCAGCAAGCGAACAAATATCAACGAAGGCCTGGTTAGAAGTGTATTAGATAAATTGTATGAAGGCAATCTGCAAGGTGCGGATGCTCTGTGTACTGCAGACAAATCCGCGCTGGGTAATGTACTGCAAGCCGGCATCGGACAATTAGGAAAACCCATCGACCATATCGAAAAAGCGCTTGATATACAGGCAAACATAGAATTGAATGATATGGAAAAACGAACTTCTTATATCAGTTTGATATCGGGTATTGCGCCACGTTTGGGATTTATCGGTACGATAATCGGAGTAATTGTTATCTTTTATAATATCGCATCTTCGGGTGGTAATATTTCAATTGATACGATTGCAAGTGGTTTATACCAAAAAATGATTTCATCCGGGATGGGCTTAATTGTAGGAGTAATTGCATTTATGGGTTATCACTTTATATTAACCCGCATAGACAGCTATTCGATGAAATTGCAACGTCAGATTTTTGAATTTGTAAAAGGCATACAGAAGCCGGTGAAGTGAGTAGGGAGTAGTAAGTAGTAAGTAGTAAGTAGTAAGTAGTAAGTAGTGAGATATGAGATATGAGATATGAGAATCAAGAGTCAAGAATCAAGAATCAAGAGTCAAGAATCAAGAGTCAAGAATCAAGAGTCAAGAATCAAGAAATAGACTAATCACCAATAACCAATAACCAATAACTAATCACTAATCACCAATAACCAATCACTAATCACCAATGACCAATAACCAATCACCAATCTCTAATCACCAATAACCAATCTCTAATCACTAATTACCAATGACCAATAACTAATAACAAACAACTAATCTAAGATGAATATAAAACGAAGAAGGGCTTTTCATGATGAAGACGCGATGGCGTCCATGAATGACATCATGTTCTTCCTGATGTTGTTTTTCCTCATTATCTCTACGATGGCTAATACAAATGTCATCAAACTGATGCTGCCAAAAGCCAACAGTACTGAGAAATTAGCGAAACAACCGCTTACTTTATCTGTTACAGACGGTAAAGAATATTATATTAACACTACAAAAATTCCGCTTGAAGGTTTGGAAAATGCGTTGCAAGCTGCCTTGGAAAACAATCCTGATCCTACGGTGGTACTCCGCGTTTCTCAAAATCTGACTGTACAAGATTTGGTAGATGTAATGGCAATTGGAGCCAAACTGAA
>DAOQII010000053.1:0-11786 GCA_035339455.1 Chitinophagales bacterium | reverse complement strand
CCTCATCACTAATACCCAACTCTTTTTTAATAGCTGCAAGTAGTTGCTCTACCCATTCGTCTATGGCTTTATAGGCGGCTTTGCTTTTTAAGGACTCAAAGAACTTGCTGAGTTTATAAATTAAATTGTAAAAGAACTCTTTGCTTATATTTATCGTAGCTTTTATGCCGTTGGCTATGCTTTCTGCAGGGTTACGCAAAAATTTGAACAGTGTCTGTATCAAGTCTTCTACTGCCGCCACTCCGCCCGTACACAATGCCTCTAACAGCAATTGTATAATAAATCCTACTATATTACCACAAACATAAGCAATTTTAACTAAGGAGGTATCTAACTTCTTTAGTAACTTTTTTAAATCGGTTTCGGTAATTTGTTTTAAAAATTTATATATACCTACCACAAATTTAAAAGGCAGTTTTACGCACTTCCACAAAAAACCTATTAAATCAAATTCAATGATGGCCTCAAAAATATTTTCAAATACTTCTACCAACATCGACGCAGCAAACAATATATCGGATGCGCCTTTATTGAGTGCTGCTATAGCATAACATACTAATCCTATAAGTTGGAAAACCCCATTAATGGCATCAATAAAACCGTTTATAATGCCACACAGATAGGCATTGAACATTTGGGTGCCGAGCTCTAATAGTTTGGAAAGCCAATCTGAATCGTTAAATACTTTGCGCGCATCTTTTAGCTTGGTATTTAATGTTTTTAATATTGTATGAAATTTTCTGTTTAACGAATTTGGAAAATATTGCGTGATAAACTTATAAAATGCATCTATTCTGCTTTCTATTTTATCAAACATATCATCTACGGTTTTTTGTACAAGCTTAAAGTGGTTGTCAGGTTTTACTTTTGCCCTTATACTTTGTTGTACCATAAGCTCTAATCCTCTGCTTCCAAATAAAGGATAATAACCCCTGGGCATCAGGATTCCAACGATTTTCAGCTATTTTCAATTCTTCTAAAAAATCAGGAATGGTATTTTTAAATACATCTCCCATTTTGCTGAATGCTATTCCACTGATATAACTTACCGGATTTGAGATTTTGTTAAGCACCCTCAATATATACCGAAACTTATTCTTCAGGTTGCCATCATTAATCAGATCAATTATCTCATCTTTTGATATTTTCACTTGGTGTGCTTCTGAAAATTCATAAATTTGTGTAAAGGGTAGTTTTGATGTAATTATTCTTTCTCCAAGCTTTACCCTCATCACAGAACCGAAATAATTTGTCTTATCATTTATTTCCAAAAACAGGATAAGCTGGTTGGGTTTCGGTGTTGCATACTCAAAATGTTGTAATATTACCGCTCCGTCAGAATTAGCAAATAAGATTAATTCAAATCCGTCAAATTCTTTTATAAACCTATCTTCCAAAGCTTTTGCTTTAATTAATACTTCAGGTAATGTAAAGGCTCGTTCATTATTAAATCTCAATTTAGAGTTCACCATATATACACGTGTATTGTCCTGGTCATATGTTTTCCTGTATAAGCCTGCCGTGACAATTTCATCTACACTAAGATGCATATTTCTATTCGGTGATTGGGCAAAAAAGTTTCTTGTAGTTCCGCTTGTTTGCGTGTTATTTCCGGTTGATGTGCCAAAGCGTTCTCCCCACTCATATAATTGTTTCCCAAGTGGCTTATCCGGATCATAATCTTCCAGATAGGGCACGCCGTTTATGTTTGTGATTGCCATTTTATTATAGTTTATTTGTTTAAAAAATTTGTTATCTAATGTTCGTACTTGTAAACAGGGAAATGTCATCATCCTTATTCTTGAGCCGTATTTGATTTATTCTTTTCATGTTGTTAGATTTGATACGACAAAATTATAACGAGACTAAGCCAACCTATGGCTGGGTCTCAAAAAAAATAAAAAAAAATTCTTCCTGATTATCAGTAACTTACAACACATTAAACAAATTAACTATTTGTGCCAGAACGCCTGTATTATGGCATAATGCGTTGATAATGAATGATAATTTTTTTTGAAAAAACACAAAATTATTCTCGTGTTTTTTAGTCATTTCTGACAGATGTAAAATCTTATAGTAGATATAAACATACGTTTCGATTAGGTGGTTTACAGATGAAAAAGATCTTTTTATTTTATAGAACTAGGCCCATAAGCACCATCTCCATTTTTTAACGAAGAAGACATGGAGGTAAATATTGTCATCCCCAGTTTTTATAATGTAGCTGGCTTTGAGTATGCATAAAGTTTTTATTAACCGTATATGCTAAATTTTTCGCATCTTTAATTGCAAATAATCTTCGTTTATGAAAAAAAATTATGACATTGGTTTATTGATACTGCGTGTTAGTTTGGGTGCATTAATGTTGTTTCACGGTGCCGGAAAACTACAAAGTGGAGTATCTATGATTGGTGATATGCTTACAGATAAAGGACTTCCTGCTTTTATTGCTTATGGGGTTATTATTGGTGAGGTCATTGCTCCTGTCTTGATGATTATTGGCTTTCGTACCCGTATAGCTGCCTTTGTTTTCGCATTTAATATGGTAGTTGCTGTGGCGATGGCACATTCCGGAGATGTATTCAAACTTACTGAACACGGCAGCTGGGCTTTAGAACTACAAGGATTGTATTTCTTTGGTGGCTTAGCCTTATTCTTTACAGGAGGCGGAAAGTTTGGCGTTTCTTCCAAAAACAATTGGGATTAATACCATATGTGTTTTCAATATAGTCCAAGCTTCACTACTTTCGATTTTACTATTTTCAAGCAACATCGGCATAAATTTATTTTTTATTATAATATAAAAGAAAATACAATTAGAATTAATTTATGATGCGGAAGACTTTTCTGCAATTATTATCAGCCTTTTCACTTATCAACTCTACTATGAAAGCCAAAGAATTAGTCGGATTTGCAACGCAATTGAATAATTCAGAAAAAATGCCTTTGCTCTTCCTTGGACACGGCAGCCCCATGAATGCCATTACTGTTAATGAGTTTACGTTGGGCTTTGAACAAATTGCAACTACTTTTGAGAAACCTCAAGCCGTACTTTGTATTTCTGCACATTGGGAAACCAAAGGTACTGCCGTAACCGCTATGGAGTTTCCGCCTACTATTCATGATTTTGGAGGCTTTCCCGAAGAACTTTATCAAGTGCAGTATCCTGCACATGGTCAACCTGCTTTAGCAAATACTATTCAGCAGCACGTTTCCCGTACTAAGATTGGCTTGGATGAAAAATGGGGATTAGATCATGGTGCGTGGTCGGTGCTGAAACACCTATACCCAAAAGCTGATGTTCCGGTTTTGCAACTTAGTTTGGATTATATCCAATCACCTCAATATCATTACGACTTAGCAAAACAATTGGCATTTTTGCGCAACAAAGGGGTGCTTATTCTTGGAAGTGGTAATATCGTTCACAATTTAGGACGGATTGCCTGGAATAAAATGGAAGAGGACAATTATGCTTATGATTGGGCAAGAGAAGCGCAAACTGATGTAAACCGTTTTATTTCAGCTAAAAACCATCAGCCTTTAATTCATTATCATACTCTTGGACAGGCCTTTAACTTGGCCATACCCACTCCGGAGCATTACCTACCTTTATTATATATTTTGGGATTGCAGGAAACTAATGAAACAGCTTACATCTTTAATGACAAAGCAGTTGCGGGTTCATTAACCATGACTTCCGTGAAAATCGGCTGATTTTTACCTAAACTTAGGTAGCATTTTCCTTATTATTTATAGCCTTTACAAAGTAAGAAGTTTTTATTTTTGCGCATCTATTTATAATTGGTCTAAATAAAAACAAAATGAAGCTTAAGTTTACCTTCCTTTCTTTATTCTTCCTTAGTATAGCTTCTTATGCTAATGACAGGTTCTTTACCTATATCTATCAAAGCAATGTGCTGGAAAAGAAACAAAAAGAAATTGAAGTCTGGAATACGTTCCGTTTTAAAAAAGAAACCTTCTTCAGGGCCTTTGAACCCCGAATAGAATTTGAAATAGGTATAGGCAAAAACACGCAAACCGCATTTTACCTGAATATCGGGCATAGCGCTACTGCCATTCCCAATGGCTCTGAACCGGAGCTGGAAAAAGAAACAGAATTTAGCTTTTCTAATGAATGGAAACACCAGTTCAGTAATCCGGTTGCCCAAAAGTTAGGCTCTGCAATATATGGTGAATTAACGCTGGGTCTGAATGAAATTGAACTTGAGGGTAAGCTCATATTAGACAAACAAGTAAAAAAATGGCTGTTTGTACACAATACCGTTTTTGAATATGAAATTGAAAAAGAACCTGCATATGCAAACGGAAACCTGAAAATGAAACGAAATCATGAATTTAAACTCGACTTTAATTTTGGTGTTTGTTATTTTTTGAAAAAAGGATTTACAGTTGGTTTGGAAGCTGTTCAGAAAAACGTATTTACGCCAACTGAAAAATTAGAACATTCGGCAATGTATTTTGGTCCCAATGCATCCTGGCGTATGGACAATTTTTGGATAACGGCTACCATATTACCTCAAATAGCAGGGTTTAAAGGCAATGCTTATGATCGAAAACTCAATCTGACTGAATTTGAACGATTGCAAACCCGCTTAATCTTTTCGTATGCATTTTAGTCGATTTGTGCGTATGCTGAGTGCCCTTGTGCTATTAAATGCATGTACGCCAACTGAAGTTGTTCAACCATTTTACAGTAGCGAGCAAGATTTTATCAATGACACGACCACACTTACCAGGTTAGAATTAGTAGGTAAGAAAATATTTTTTGATAAAAACTTATCCAATCCGGTTGGTATTTCATGTGCCAGTTGTCATGCGCCTTTGACAGGATTTTCAGATCCTGAACATTCAGCATTTTCCAAAGGTGTTTTGGGTTTGTTGGGCAACAGAAATTCACCCTCCATCAGTTATTTGGCTTTTTCTCCACAACAAATGTATTTTGATAATATAGACAGTACTTGGGTTGGTGGTTTTTTTCATGATGGCAGGGCTTCGTCTCTTGAAAAGCAGTTGTTAGAACCCGTTTTCAGTCATATCGAAATGAATATGAACAATATTGCTGCGGTAATCGACCGGATTAATAGATCAGCGTATCGTGCAGATTTTGTTTCCATATTTGGAGAAGCTGTATTTTCAGACTCATTACAATTTATTCAATCGTTTCAAAAGGCTGTTGTTGCATTTGAAAAATCCAATCAAGTAAGTCCATTTACCAGCAAGTTTGACTATTATCTGAAAGGAAAAGTGCAACTTACCCGACAAGAAATGCGGGGTTTAATTTTATTCAATGATCCTGAAAAAGGAAACTGCAGTGCATGTCATCCGTCATCTGCTGATGAAATAAGCGGAAAAGTATTGTTTACAGATTTTACCTATGATAATATCGGGTTGCCTCCCAATCCAAATCAATCTCTTATTCCTGATTTTGGGTTGGGAATCACTAAAAATTCAAGTAGGGAAAATGGGAAATTCAAAGTGCCTACTTTGCGCAACATTGAAAAAACAGCACCTTATTTTCACAACGGTGTTATACAGACACTGGAAGATGCCATTCGTTTTTACAGTGAACGCGATATTGTCGGTAAATTTAATTCTCCCGAGGTTGTTGAAGATATAAACAAAGACGAATTGGGTAATTTAAAACTTACTACGGAAGAAATCAATGATATAAAAGCATTTTTATTAACTTTGACTGACGGTTATCAACCTTAATCTATTATGAAAAAAACTTCACTCTTCTTGTTGACCATCTTACTGGCTTTTGCATGTTCTAAAAAAAACACGCCCACCAAAACGGAAGTTAAAGAAAACATACCTTTAGAGTCGGCACCAAGCGAAACCTATCTTGCCGGAAAAACAACTTACGCCACAAAATGCGGGAAATGCCACGAGTTATTTTCGCCACAAAAAGGCAATATTGATTTTTGGAATATCTGGGTGAACAAAATGGCACCAAAAGCCAAACTTACCGAAACGGAAAAAAATAACGTATTGGCTTATTTAGCTACCGACTGTTTGAAATAGCATCAAACCGTCCAGGTGGTTAAGCCTTCCGTAACCAAGTTGTAAGCCATTACTTTTCCGCCGAGCGTATTCAGCATGTCTGTCAATTTGTATTTGTGAATATAAGGTGCATAAAAAATCATGAACCCACCGCCGCCGGCACCCGATATTTTTCCGCCCGTTGCGCCTGCCGAAAGTGCCGCTGAGTAAATCGCATCTATTTCTGCATTGGAAATTCCTTTAGCCATTTCTTTTTTGTGCAGCCAGCCATCGTGCAAAATTTTTCCGATATTATCCATCTCACCTTTTAATATGGCTTCTTTCATTTGTATAGATTGTTGCTTGAGGTGATGCATGGCATCAATGGCGTTTTCATTTTTGGCATGTACATTTTCTTGCTGCTCTTTGATAATGTCGGATGAAAGCCGGGAGGTCTGTGTGTAAAACAGAACCAAATTATGTTCGAGCTCGTGCAAAAATTTTGATTTTATGCGCAGTGGATTAACAATGACTTTATCTCCGGCATAAAATTCCATATAATTGACACCACCAAAAGTAGCGGCGTATTGGTCTTGTTTGCCGCCTTGCATATTCAGGTCTTCGCGCTCTATGGAATAGGCTAAATGAGCGATGTCGTATTCGCCCAAAGGCAACTTGAGCCACTCTACAAATGCACCTACTATAGTAACCACTAAGGTTGATGAAGAACCCAATCCGGAGCCCGGAGGTGCATCTACATAAGTAGAAATATCAAACGATAAAGGCTGGTGGGCATAGTCTTTTACAATGCGGTTATACACGCCTTTTATTAAATCGAGCTGTCCGTTTATGGGAAGTTCTGTTGTGCTTAGCAGTTCTATTTTTTCATTTCTGTCAATAGCATGAATACGGATTTTTCCGTCGCTTGTAGGTTTTATGGTAGCATAGGCATAGAGCGAAATGGTAGCATTCAGTATGGCACCGCCAAAAATATCGGAATAAGGCGAAACATCGGTGCCGCCTCCGGCTAAGCCGAGCCGCAACGGCGCTTTAGAGCGGATAATCATAAGTATAAAGATAAGATACTTGTTTGTTATTTTACTTTAGTGCCCCGAAAGTAAAATAAGAGTATTTTTGTTTTACTTTACTCCTATTTTAGATGTTTTTCACTCTTTTTATCTTCTCCACTAAGCCTTTCCATGAGTATTTAGATTTTTCGGCATCCATATTGGCGATAAAAGTCTTTTCTTTATTTTCTGTGTAAAATGTTAAAATGGCATTCGCCAGGCTTTCTGCATTGGGCTCACAAACCAAACCGACTTTATTGTGTGGCACCGTTTCGGGCAGTCCTCCCACATTGGTTACTATCATCGGTTTGCTGAAATGATAGGCAATTTGTGTAATGCCGCTTTGTGTGGCGTGTTTATACGGCTGAACCACCAAATCTGCTGCCGAAAAATAGCGGTTGACTTCATTATCGGGAATAAAATGGTTATACAACAAAACACGGTCTTCTATTTTTTTATCCTGTATGATTTGCCGGTATTTCTCTTCTCCGCCGTAAAATTCGCCCGCTACTATAAGTTTTATTTTTTTATCTTTTAGCCTCTGATCGCCCATGGCTTCCAATAAAATATCCAATCCCTTGTAATCGCGAATTAATCCAAAGAATAAAATATATTTATATTCTGTTGATAAATTTAGCAAGTGCATTGCTTCTTTTTTATCCAGTAATTTTCCAAATGTATCATAGAGTGGATGCGGATAAAACAAAACGGGATGTTTTTTATCTCTTTCTAAAATATCTTCTTCTACTTTTTTGGATAATGCCAAATGGGCATCAAAACTGTTTAAAAAATAAGCGGACAACGCATCATCTCCGGCTCGTTTTTCGTGGGGTTTTAAATTGTGGATAATGGATATGGTTTTCGTGTTTTCTGCCTTTGCTTTTCTGGAAATTGTACCCAAGCTCGGCCCTAAAAACGGAATAGAATAAGCCGTTAAAAGTATATCGTAATTTTCTTTACGTATCGTTTTTGCCACTCGCCACCAATTCAGTGGATTAATAGCATTTATCCTTCGGCTTACATGAAGCGGAAAAGGAATCGGTGTTTCTGCATATTGTGTTTTCCCGGGAAATAAAAAATTGGGGTACATCATTTTGAAGGTGTACAAATGCACCTCATCGCCTTGCTGCATGAACTCATGCGCGAGCCTTTCGCTGAAATTTGCAATACCCCCGCGATACGGGTAAGCAGGGCCTAAAAGGGCGATTTTCATGGGGTAAAAATACGGATTTTACTATTTTCATTTTCTACTCTGTAAATTAGTATGATATAAACATAAAAAAGATATAGACAAATTGTATAGACGAACTAAAAAGTTGCGTATATTTGATGGAGAGGTAAAAAAGATGTCTGTTAAAACTAAAATATATTATTTAAAAATATAAAATGAGAAAGGTAAGTGGTTTGCTGAATAGTACGTTTTATCATCCACAGCTAAGCAAGACATACGTTGCTTACGGAGCAGGAATTCCAATTATGCAAGGACAATCGCAAGAAAGTTCAAGCATGTTGAGAATTATCTGTACTGTTCTTATTGACTTCATAGTATTTATTATTATGGACAAAGTTACGAATAGAATTCTTCCCGAAAGGGAAATCGGGGCGACATTCAATAGAGTGTTGTGTAATGCATGTACTATTCCGTTAATGAAAATTGATGTAAAGGCTTGCCCCGTCTAACCACTTACCCCTCATTTCTCTTATGGCAAAAACTATCAACAAAGGCAAAAAACAAAAAGATTGGTTTAGACTAAAACGCTATCCCCATGTTGGATTACAATTAGAGCCAAAGGACAGAGCGTGGATAGAGCCTTACTTGAAAGATAAAGATGCAATTTCAAAACACGCATTTTATCCATTTATTCATAGACAGTTGAAAGTACGTAAATTTCGCAAAGAGATATGCCATGACGGAACACGTTCAAAACTGAGAAAACCTTCAACAAAAGAACGTGAAATATATTTCTCAAATCACCTAGACTCAAATGTGTTTAGCTATTATTCAGAAATACTATCCACTGCCTACGAAAGTGAAATAAGGGATTTGGGTATAAGTAGTAGTATTACAGCTTATCGTAAAATAAAACTATGCCCAGAAAAAGAAAAGAGCAGGAACAAATGCAATGTTGATTTTGCACACGATATTTTTCGGTTTATAAAAACCAACAAAGAGAAAGACCTAGTTGCAATTACATTCGATATAAAAAGTTTTTTCGACAACCTTGACCATAAGTTACTGAAAAAATATTGGAAAAGAATTATAAAATCAGGTGCGGACTTACCAGAAGACCATTACAACGTTTTTAGTAACATTACTAAGTTTTCGTATATTGAAGAAGAAGACCTTTTTGAAAATTTCAAAAATCAAATAATTGTAGAACGGAAGCCGAAATCGTTTAAGGAAATAAAAATAAAGAAGAAAAACTATTTGCGAAACAAAAGAGCTGTAGCTTATTGCTCGAAAGACAATATAGAAGAAATAAGAAACTTAGGTCTAATCAAAACAAATAAGCGTATAAAGGGTAATAAGGACTATTTATTAAGGGTAAAAGGAATTCCACAAGGTTCTCCGATAAGTGCCACATTAGCAAATGTCTATATGCTTGACTTTGACAAAGAAGCACACGATATGCTTAAAAATATCGGAGGGGTTTATCAAAGATATTCAGACGACATGGTTGCCATTTGCCCGATAGAATTTGAACAAGAAATTATAGACCACTTTTTAACTTCTATCATAAACTATAAGCTTGAAATACAAAAAAGCAAAACAAAAGTGTACAACTTCAAATATGACAAGATAACAGAAAGACATTATTGTTTTGAAAAAAACTTAAACACGAACAGGCTTCAAGACAACACCCTTTTTGAATATTTAGGTTTCCAATTTGACGGATACCATACGCTCATAAAAAATTCTAGTATCTCAAACTATTACCGCAAAATGAAACGGACTTTCGCAAGAAGTCGGTTTTATACATTTCACAACAGAACAGCAACGAAAGGTCAAGTTTTCAAGACAAGACTTTACAAGAAGTTCACATTTGTAGGAGCTGAAAGGAGAAGAATTTATCAAAGACACCCAAGCAAATCAGACTTATTCATTTTATCTAACAAATATGATTGGGGTAATTTTATTACCTATGCTAAACTCGCTGAGAAAACTATTATTGACAACAAAATTGGTGGACAACTAAAAAGACATTGGCGCAAATTTCATGAACTTATGAAAAGTATTAATTAAAATTGTGTTTTTAACCTTTTTCACCCCATTACAAACTCCGCTATTTTATCGCCTACTTCGCTGGTAGTGTATTTCCCCTTGTTAATGTCTTCGGTTACGATATTTTCATTCATCGCACGGTCAACGGCATTTATAATTGCCCTGCTTTCTTCGTGCATGCCAAAACTATACTCCAGTAACATCGCTGCCGATAAAACAGTAGCCATCGGGTTGGCAATGTTTTTTCCTTTTGCCTGCGGATAGGATCCGTGTATCGGTTCGTACAGGGCTGTTTTTTCACCCATTGATGCCGATGGCAATATGCCCAAACTGCCAGCAATCACAGAGGCTTCATCGCTGATAATATCGCCAAATAAATTTTCAGTCAGAATTACATCAAACTTAGAGGGCTTAGTAATCACCTCCATGGCCGCACTATCTATATAATTACACTCTAAAATAATGTCTGGTTGTGTTTTGGCATATTCCGTTACCACCTCGCGCCACAATCTTGATGTTGCCAGTACATTGGCTTTATCCAAAAGTGTTACTTTCTTTTTGCGGTTGCGGGCAAAATCGAAGGCTGTTTTCGTTATGCGTACTATTTCAGCGCGCGTGTAAACACAAGTATCATACGCTATATTTTGGTCTTCACTCCTGCCACGTGGTTTTCCGAAATAAATGCCCGATATCAACTCGCGCACTACAACAAAGTCCACGTCTTTTATGCGGTCGTTTTTTAGCGGAGATGCATCCAAAAGTGCGTCATAGCTTTTCACCGGACGAATATTGGCATATAAGCCCAAGGCACTTCGCATTTTCAATAAGCCTTGCTCCGGACGAATTTTTGCCGTCGGGTCGTTGTCGTATTTCGGGTCGCCGATAGCCCCAAATAAAATGGCATCGCTTTGCATACACAACTCATGCGTGGCTTCCGGATAAGGATTTCCGGTTTCATCAATAGCATGTGCACCTATTAATCCGTAATGGTAGTCAAACTCGTGGTTGTATTTTTTTTCAACCGCTTTCAAAACCTTTACTGCTTCCGCAATAATTTCCGGACCAATACCATCGCCGGGTAAAACTGCTATTTTTTTCTTCATTTTATAAAAATAAGCAGATAAAAAATAGGGCATTATCTTTCGAGTATTATTAAATTTATAATGAGTGATAAAGTCTGTTTTAAGTATATTGCTTATTTGTCTTTTTCTGAATGCGTTTTCGGACGTTACTTCTTATCATATTGGAAATCAAAATGAATTTATTGCAGTTAGAAATGAGTTGTACAAAAATGAAAACTATCCGGATTATATTAAGGCTTATCCGGAAATTGTACATCGGCTTTCTTCGCAAAAAAACACCTTTGAACTTTCTTTTCATTTTGCTTTGCTGACAGAAAGTTTGTTCCAGTTGCGTGATATTGCCACCATGCAGCAACTGGTAACAGTTGTCTTGCCTTTCACTAAAAAATACAATGCAAATGCATATCATTC
>DAOQII010000052.1:0-11791 GCA_035339455.1 Chitinophagales bacterium | reverse complement strand
TATGAGCGTATTCCGTTTTTATTTTCATTGCATTATAAGACGGATGCATCAACCACGATAGCACATCAGGAATATATTTCTCCGGTAGGGGATGATGACCGGGTAAATTTTATTGAAGCATTTCTTCAGGCAACAAGTAAGCCAGGTAAAATTTTAGTGTTTAATACGCTGATGGAAAAAGGCATGCTGAATAAACTCGCTACTGATTTTCCGCAGTATGCAGATACATTGAGAGAGCGTTTAGACAGGATTATAGATTTGGAAATCCCGTTTAAAGAATTGTATTATTATCACCCGAAACAGCAAGGAAGTTTTTCATTAAAAGCCATAGGAAATGCCTTACTGGGTGAAGATGAGTTTTACCAATCGGCTATCAAAGACGGCGAAACGGCTATGGCTGTGTATAATGAACTTTTTTATAAGGAAGACGCAACCTATATAAAAAAGCAACTTGATGCTCTTTGTTATTATTGCCGCAAAGACACCTATGTGTTATACCGCATTTTTGAGGCACTAAAAAAAACCGGAATCCTTACGGATTCCGACCTTTAATAACATTGAATTATACTGTACTGATTAAGCTTCTTCTGGAATAACCAGCGTTTGTCCAGGATAAATTTTGTCAGGGTGGGAAAGCATAGGCTTGTTGGCTTCAAATATCAACGGATATTTATTGGCATCACCGTACACATGTTTTGCAATTTTTGACAAATTGTCTCCGGCTTGCACTACATAAAACTCCTGCTCTTTCGCTTTTTGAACAGGAACAACTTGCTCTTTGATAACAACAACAATATTGTCTTCTACTTCTTCTATCCCGTCTATGTTTCCTGCCGTAGCAATAATGCGTTTGCGGGCATCTAAGCTGTCTACTGTACCTCCAAAGATAACTTTCTTGTCTTGTACATCTACAGTTACCGTTGCAGGTAAAATACCGAATTTGTTTAAGTGGTCAACCACCTTTTGTTTTTTCTCTTCAGGAGTTTCACTGTGTCCGAAGATTTTCTCGCCTACACCTTTAATAAATGAAAATAAGCCCATTTTTTTTAGTTTGTTTAATTAATGAATAAAAATTTACATCAAAAATAACAAAATTTATGCCAGCAAAGTTCCAAAATATAATTTTTATATCAACAATATTGAATGATTGTGTATTGTAAATATACTTAATAATCATAAACTATATAAAGCTTAATAAGATTAATCTTTTCATAAACAGGCATATTTCTTAAACTTTCAAAAACATTAAAATACGTATTTTTGCCACTCAATTTTTTTAAAATGAGCAAGTTGTATATTTCTGATATTTTGACAAATGTCGCCATTGGTACCGAAATTACAGTGAGAGGCTGGGTGCGTACCAAACGCAGCAGCAAAAATGTCACCTTTCTCAATATTAACGATGGCACTACCATTCATAATATTCAGGCTGTGGTGGAAGAAGGAGTTGTGAGTGAAGAGGTGTTGGCACGTATAAACACCGGTGCGTGTATTGCAGCATCCGGAACAATTATAGAGTCGATAGGCAACCAAAAAGTGGAACTAAAGGTAAAAACTATTGAAATTTATGGAGAAGCTGATCCGGATAAATTTCCCATCCAGCCTAAAAGACATTCTTTTGAATTTTTGCGCGAAAAAGCACACTTGCGTATGCGCACTGCAACTTTTAGTGCCATCTTCCGCATTCGTCATGCCGTTGCTTTTGCGATACATAATTTCTTTAATACACGTGGGTTTTATTATTTGCATACGCCCATTATTACAGGTTCGGATGCAGAAGGAGCCGGTGAAATGTTTCGGGTAACAACACTCGAATTGGAAAACCTGCCTAAACAAGAAAATGGACACGTGGATTTTAGCCAGGATTTCTTTGGCAAAGAAACCAACCTGACGGTAAGCGGTCAGTTGGAAGGCGAACTGGGAGCCATGGCACTTTCTAAAATTTATACTTTCGGACCTACTTTTCGGGCAGAAAACTCCAATACTGCACGCCATCTTGCAGAATTCTGGATGATAGAGCCTGAAGTGGCTTTCAATGATTTGGAAGATAATATGAATTTGGCTGAAGACTTACTGCAATATGTCATTCAATACGTGTTAGCTAATTGTGCAGATGATATTGAGTTTTTAGATAAACGATTTACCGAAGAAGAAAAACAAAAGCCACAGAATGAGCGCAGCGAGATGGGATTATTGGAAAAATTAAAATTTGTATTGGGTAACAAGTTTGAGCGAATCACTTACACCGAAGCCATTGAAATTTTAAAAAATGCGAAAAAGAAATTTCAGTTTCCGGTTGACTGGGGTACGGATTTACAAAGTGAACACGAACGCTACTTAGTAGAAAAGCATTTTAAAAAACCGGTAATTCTTATTGATTACCCGGAAAAAATAAAAGCTTTTTATATGAAGCTCAATGAAGATGGCAAAACGGTGCGTGCCATGGACGTGTTGTTCCCGGGTATTGGCGAAATTGTAGGGGGTTCTCAGCGTGAGGATGATTATGAAAAACTGAAAAACCGCGCACTGCAGTTTGGTATAACGGAAGAAAGCATCTGGTGGTATCTGGAAACAAGGCAATTTGGTACTTGTCCGCATGCAGGATTTGGTTTGGGCTTCGAGCGGTTAATCTTGTTTTTAACCGGCATGAGTAATATCCGTGATGTAATTCCATTCCCGAGAACACCTAAGAATGCTGAGTTTTAAGCACACATGAGATGCGGGTTATAATTTCTGCGCTTAGCAAATTTCATTTTCCGTATTTTTAGCACAAATTTTTTTGTTTGAGCATACTTCGCAGATTAGCATCCGATACAGCAGCTTATGGCATCAGCAGCATCTTAGCGCGGCTGATTAATTTCCTGTTCGGATTTCTGATAATAAAATATATCACACAAGCGGAGTTTGGTACCTACACCAATTTTTATGCTTATGCCGGATTTATTTTAGTGGTGCTTACCCATGGCATGGAGACGGCTTATTTCCGGTTTGTCAATAAATCCGAATCGAAAGAAGATGCATTCACCACTTCCTTCTTTTCCGTGCTTCTGGCGGTCTTGTTTTTTGTCTTAATTACTTATGTTTTTCAGCAATCTATAGCAACTTATATAAAAGAACCGGCACTCTATGTAAAGCTTTTTGTATGGATGATGGTGTTTGATGCTTTGTCGGCTATTCCATTTGCGTCACTGCGAAAACAAGGTCGTCCGCTTTTATTTGCCGGTCTGAAAATCCTGAATATTTTGTTCTTTATTTTCTTCAACGTGTTGTTTTTTATCTTGTTTCCGAAATTCAATTTCTCTTTTCAGACCACAAAAGTATCTTACATTTTTATTGCTAATATTTTAGCCAGTGTGCTTACGTTTTTACTGTTGCTCAAACAATTCAATCAGCTACATTTCCGATTGGATAAGGCATTATACAAAACAATGCTCAGATACGCATTGCCCATTATGCTGGTAGGTTTTGCCGGGATGATCAATGAGGTTTTAGACCGTATCATCATGACACGTTTATTGCCTTTTGATGATTTGACTAATAAAGAACAGTTGGGTATTTATGGCTTCAATTATAAGTTTGCCATGATGGTTACCATGTTTTTACAAGCCTATCGCTATGCCGCAGAGCCCTTGTTTTTTAAAAATGCAGACAAAGCAGACAATAAGCAAATGCTGGCCAATACCATGAAATATTATGTCATTTGTGTGTGCGTCCTCTTTTTATCCATTACTTTATTTATGCCATTGATACAATATGGGTTTATCCGCTATTCCCCAAAATCAACAGCCTACTTTTCAGGTGCAGGAATAGTGCCTGTATTGCTCATTGCCAATATTTGTCTGGGTATGTATTTTAATATCTCCACGTGGTACAAGATAAAAGACAAAACATATGTGGGCGCAATTATTGCTACCATTGGTGCGTTAATAACGATAGTGATGAATGTGGTTTTAGTGCCTAGATATGGCTATTGGGGAGGTGCGTGGGCAACCTTAGGCTGTTATTTCAGTATGGTGATAATCGGGTTTATAACGGAACAGAAATATTACACGATCCCTTATAATACAGCACGCATACTGTTTTATCTTTTCTTCTCCATTGCCACCTATCTGCTTTTTGATTTTGTGTTGAAAAACAGTTTGCCTACTTTGTTATTAAAAACCATCACTGCATTTATCTTACTTTGCATGTACATGGCAATCGTCTATTTTATTGAGAAGAAAAAAATTGCTGTTTGATAAAGTACATTCCAAAGTGTTATATTTGGAGTATGAAAATCAAGATTGTCAATAATTCGGAAAACCCCTTACCAACATATGAAACCAGTGGCTCTGTAGGTTTAGATTTAAGAGCGCATTTACAAGAACCCGTGATGTTGAAACCACTGCAACGTGCTTTAATACCTACCGGCTTACATATCGAGCTGCCAGACGGGTATGAAGCCCAGGTGCGTCCGCGTAGTGGTTTGGCACTTAAGAAAGGACTTACCGTGCTAAACTCCCCAGGCACTATTGATTCAGATTACCGGGGAGAAATAAAAATCATTATGATCAATCTCTCTAATGAAACCACGATCATTAATACCGGAGAACGCATTGCTCAAATGATTATAGCAAAAGTGGAAAAAGCCCAACTCAAAGAAGTGGATGAACTCAATGAAACCGAACGAGGGGAAGGCGGTTTCGGGCATACGGGAATTAAATAAAAAAATATTTTTTTATTTATCGGAAAGTAATTACCTTTCATTAAATATTCACTTTTAAAATGAAAAAATTACTTTTTATCCTTTGTTGGAACATGTTTATGTTTACAACTCACCAAGCCTTTGCATCAAATCTGGACGATGCATGGATTGCATTCAATAACAACGACCGGGCAAAAAGCAAAACCCTTTTTACACAATCACTTTCTAATCCCAAAGAGAAGGCGGAGGCATATTTAGGTTTGTCCTTTATTGCATTTAAAGAAGGAAAAAGTAAAGATGCTTTTCAAAACTTCAAATCATTTTATGGTGTTTCAGAAGATCCCTTTCCTTATTTGTATGCATTGGGCTACTCCGGCATACTGGATGAAATGCAAGGTAAAATGTCAGATGAGGCAAGAGATTTAGCTAAAAAGATGTATAAGATCCAAGAGCAAACGGTACAATGAAAACAGTAATAAATCAATTGCTGGCAACAGATGCATTTTTATCTACCGAGAGTAAGGATGCTAAAAAATTATATGATCGGTCTAATATAATTGACAAGTGGCAGTTCGTAGGCGAATTTGACAATATATCCGGTTCAGGTTTCGAGAAAGATTATGGTCCGCTTTCCAACCCATCAGCCAATGCACAGTTTGATAATAAAATAGGAGCAAAAGTAAAATGGTTTACCCTCCCACAAGGTCGTATTGACAAATGGATGGATCTTGAATATTCTTTTGTTATTGGAAACTCCATTATGTATGCACAGACTTTTGTAAAAAGTGAAACCGAACAAGATGTTGTATTTCGCATAGGGGTTTCAGGTTCAATGAAAGTTTGGCTTAATGATGCCTTAGTGGGTACTGAAAATGAAGAACGCAATACCGATTTGGATGTGTATAATTATAAAACGCATCTCACCAAAGGCTATAATCGTATTTTAATTCAAATTGGTGAAAGCGAAGCCGATAACGCAAATTTTCTTTTGCGAATTACGGACGATAATGGTAATGCCATTCAAGGTTTAACCATAAGTGCAGAGCCACAACCTTACACTAAATTAAAAACGGTTAAATCAGAACAGATACCACTATTTGCCGAAACATTCTTTGAACAAAAAATTCAGACCAACCCAAAAGATATCATCAATTACTATTTGTTGGCATATACATATTTGAGAAATGACAAGGTGTATGAAGCTCGTAAAATTTTGTATAAAGCACGAGAGCTGGCACCTAACAGTGGCTTGCTTAGCCGAGAATTGATTGAAGCATATCAACGCGAAAAAAATCAAACGGATCAATCTAAAGAAGTTGAAAACCTGAAAAAAATCGATCCGGATAATTATTTATCCATTCAAATGCTTATTTCTGAAGCTGAGGATAAGGAAAATTATGATGAAATGGAAAAGCTTGTAGATAAGTTGGAACGACTATATGGCATTGATGAACGTACAATGACCTACCGATTATCATTGGCATCTGACAGAAAGAAGAATGAAGATATTGTAAAAATTACAGAAGAAGGATATAAGAAATATCCTGATGTGTACTTGTTTGTAAAAATGAAAGCCGTCATAGAAGAAGAGGTAAATAAAAACATGCGTGGTGCCATTAGTGTGTATGAAAAATATCTCAAAAACAATTATTCAGAAAAAGCCCGTGCAGCCCTGTCAGACCTTTATTTTAAAAACGGCAACCCGGATAAAGGCGTAAAAATGTATGAACAAATGATAGATGAAAAGCCTTACGCCGTAGGATATTTAGCTGATTTGGCAAATTATTATACACAAACTCAGACGTATGGCAAAGCAATAGACTATGCCAATCAGTGCTTGGAATATGCCCCATATATCGGAAAATTCTGGTCAATTCTTGGGAAAGTATACGAGGCTAAAAACAACAAAAATGATGCAATTGAAAATCTAAAAAAAGCAAACTACTACAATCCACGTGGCTATGAGAATAAGAAACTATTGCGCAAATTGAGTGGCAAAGAGGATATCTATGATTATTTTACTCACCCGGATATGGATTTAATAGCCGGAGATAAAATAACCGTAAATGTTACGCAAGATGATAATGCCGTCATTTTACACGATGAAACACAGAAAATAATTTATGAAGAAGGCGGATCCGAAGAAAAACAAATCCTCATCACCAAAGTATTAAATAAATCAGGTGTGGATGACTGGAAAGAATATCAAATAGGATATAATCCATACTCACAACGTATTATAATTGAAGAGTCTAAGATAATAAAACCGAACGGAAACAAGATAGAAGCAGAAAGGGATGAATCCTATCTTGTATTTACAGGCTTGGAAGTGGGTGATATTATTGTCATTATTTACCGCGTTGAAAATTATGCCAGCGGCAAACTTGCTAATGATTTTTGGGAAGAATATAACTTCAACGGATTTTATCCTCGTCAGCATGTAAAGATTTCTTATATCATTCCGAACAGTAAGAAATTTGAACACAAGGAGATAAACATGGATCTTACTCCTCAAACTAAAACGATAGAAGGTAATTCAACCATGTATACCTGGGAACTCAAAGACCAGCCATCGCTGAAACCTGAATCTTACATGCCTCCTTTAGATGATGTTGGGAAGATATTACACATTTCTTCTCTTCCCGACTGGAATTATATCGCCAATGCCTATGCAGATATGTCGACTACCAAAGCAAAAGCTAATTATGAAGTAAAGGAACTGATTGCTACTTTGTTTAAGGATAAAACCAACCTTACTGAATTGCAAAAAGCAAAAATTATTTATGAATGGATATTAGATAATATCCACTATAGCCATGTTTCTTTCCGTCAGAGTGGATGGGTGCCACAAAAAGCGTCTACAACCATAAACACCAAATTAGGCGACTGTAAGGATTTGGCTACATTGTTTGTTTCTATGGCTAAAGAAGTCGGCTTAAAAGCAAATTTAATTCTCATTAATACACATGATAACGGCGAAAGAGGGTTGCAACTTCCTTCCATGGATTTTAACCATTGTATTGCAAAAGTAAATGCTGATGGTAAAGATTATTATTTGGAATTAACTTACCCGCAGCTTTCGTTTAGTGCACAAACATCCAGCATCATTGGTTGTCAATCTTTGAATATACCCAATACTGCTACAACTTCAACAAATTCGATTCAGAACCTCTTGCATCCGCAAAGCGTACCAAACAAAATTATCAGGGAGTCTGAGCTTACAACAGATAATAACGACATCATCATCAAACGAAAAAATATACATTACGGTGCATATGCTGCCAGCAGACGTGAAGATTTTGGAGAGAAAAGTAAAGAGGAACGAGAAAAAGATCTGCAGCAATCCATCAGCAAAGCATTCACTAAACCCGTGAAAGTTACTAATGCCGAGTTTAGTGATTTGAAAGCATTAACAGACAGTACCGTTGGAACTTATTACTACACGGTAAAAGGTGGCGTAACAGATTTCGGCGGAATGAAATTATTTGAAATTCCCTGGACAGATGCAGAATCCTCTCCAGATTTCGTATCCACGGATAAGCGCGATTATGATATTTATTTCTGGAGATATGATTATGCAGATGCGATGACAGAGACCATGTCTATTAGCATACCTAAAGGAAAAACACTGGTTGAAGTACCCAAAAGTGTCCATTTTAAATACAAATCTACCACATATGATATCACCTATAAAGTGGAAGGCGATAAACTGATAGCAGAACGAAAGGTGATTAATGGTGAGAAAATAATTCCTGCATCAGAATATGATGCATTTAAAGAATTTTACAATAAAATTATCCAGGAAGATCATAAACAAATAGGGTTTAAATAAATTTCATCACTAATGGCAGAGTGCATACTTTCCGGGTATGCACTTTTTTTAATGTCTGAAGCCTGCTAAATAATGTTAAGAATGCGACTTGTAATTGAACCTTTCAAGCCTTTAGTACGTTTTTCGCAATAGATTCTTAAATTAATTGCTATTTTAACACACGATATGAGACAACATCTTTTATTTGGTAAACAACTCTCTTTATTCATTTTATTGTGCATGCTTCTCAGTTGGCAACAACCTGCATTTGCCAAAAAAAAGAAAAAAGATAAATCGACTTCTGAAGCCGGAAAAAAAAATGACTATGCCCTTCAATCACTGTTCATAGATGGAACTAAAGCCTATTTATTAGGAAACAATGAAGAGGCTGTCGCTAAATTTAATGAAGTACTGAAAAAAGATAAAAATAATGCAGCAGCATATTATCAGTTATCACGTATAGCCTTTGAAAACGGTAATGCTGCCAAGGCACTCAGCTTTATCAATAGCGCAATAAATATTGATCCTAAGAATGAATATTACTTTATGTATCAGGCGGAAGAAAAAGCCTCATTAGGAGATTACGAAGGCGCAGCCAAAGCTTATGAAACACTTACGAAACTCTACCCACGCGATTACGACAACTACTTCAGTCTGGGTTATATGCTCACCAAAGCCAATAAATACAGAGAAGCCATAGATGCTTATAATTTACTGGAACAAAAAACAGGAGTGAGCGAGGAACTGACATTTCAGAAGCAACCTTTATTTATTAAATTGGGTAAGATAGATGAAGGAGCTAAAGATATTGAGAAATTAGTTAAAGCATATCCCGATGAACCCCGTTATATCGGCTTGATAGGAGAGTTGTATGAAGCTAATAAACAATACGACAAAGCCATAGAAGCCTACAACCGAGTATTTGCGGTAGAGCCCGATAATGCAGAAGCCATGCTGGCACTGTCGGAAGTATATCGCAAGAAAGGCGATGAAGCCAAACGCTTGGAGTATATCAACAAAGTATTTGGCAATAAAAATATTGATATTGATACTAAGATTTATTCATTCATTCCGTTTGTAGAACGATTACAAAAAGATTCATCAACAGAATCAAGAGATGCGGTAATGAAAATGGCAGATATGATAGTGGCTGCTCATCCGGATAATATAAAAGCTGTAACGGTACGGGCAGATGCATTACTTAACAGTAACAAGAAAAGTGAAGCGCTGGCTGAATATCTGAAAGCAATAAGCATGGATGAAGCACCCGGTACGGTGTGGGTGCAAATTTATCTGCTGGATGCAGAGATGGAACAATATGACAGTTTAATTGCTCATACTAAACTGGGTATCAGCAAAAATCCGAAAGATGTGTTAGGGTATTTCTATAATGCCTTGGGTTATCAAAATAAAAAAGAATACAGTCCGGCTTTTAATACCTTACAAAAAGGATTTGATGTAATGAAAAGCAATAAGCCGGATGCATTTACATATACACCTCAGCTCAAATTACAAATGTTGATTTCGTTGGGTGATGTGGCATTTGAACTGAAAAAATATGAAACGTCTGACAGTGCTTATGACGCTGCATTAGAAATTGACCCGAATAATGCTACTGTACTGAACAACTATGCCTACTATCTTTCCGAACGAAATATAAAACTGGAAAAAGCGGAACGCATGAGTAAGAAATCAAATTTACTCGTTGATAATAATTCAGCATTTATTGATACGTATGCCTGGATTATGTACAAAATGAAGAACTACAAAGAAGCTTTAGAGTGGATGGAGCAAGCCATGCAAATTCCGGATTCAAAAGAGCGTGCAGAACTGCTGTCGCACTATGGCGATATCTTATACAAAGTAGGCAGAGTGGATGACGCAATGCAGCAATGGCAAAAAGCTATTGATAAGGGTGGAGATAAAATACTGTTGCAAGATAAAATCAAAAATAAAAAAGCAGACTGATGAGAAAGGATGTTTTTTTGTTTCGAGCCGGTTTTGATAGACACCTGCTTTCTATCGGATTGATTTTTTTGGTACTGTTTACTGTTTTTCTTTCTGGTTGCAAACACCGCAAGGAGATAGCCAAAACACCACAAAAACAAGATACGCTAGCCACAGTGAAACCACCGATGCAGCCTACTCCTGCCAAAAATATTGACCCTAATGTGGCTAAAACTCTGCAACTATTACAAAAAAACCAACTGGTTTTCAAAGAATTATCTGCCAGATTAAAGACCAAAGTCAAATCACCCGACCTCAACCAATCTTTCACTACTAACATTCGTTGGAAAAAAGGCGAAAAGATATGGCTATCTATGTCTATTATTGGCATCGAAGGAGTACGTGTACTCATCACTAAAGACAGTATCAAAGTAATGGACAGACTTAACGACCGCTATATTCTGAAACCCATCAATTATATCAAACAAAAGGCTTTGATTGACTTGTCATTCACCGATATCGAAAATTTATTGCTGGGGCAGCTTCTGTTCACGGATACTGCGAATACCAAATTTGCAGATAACCCTGCGAATATCACCTTGACATCTAACAGTACCCGCTTTCTGAATACTATTATTTTTAATAAACCATCGCAATTTCTTTCTTCCATGTTTGTAACGGATAAGATTAACAATCAGACACTGACTTCATCTTATACCAATTACCAAACACAACTGAACAAGCAATTTTCTATGGAGCGGAATCTGGTTGTAAAAAGCAAAGGAGAAACATTCGAGATGCAGGCAACTTTTCAGGCGATAAAAGCAGAACAAGGATTGGATTATCCATTTCCCATAAAATCAGGCTATAAAATTGAGAAATAGTGGAAGACATATTATTGTAACCGGATGCATCGTTGTATGCATGGCACTTTCATTTTTTTCCGTTACGGCACAAGATAAAAAAACACAATTAGAAGCAAAGCGAAAGAAACTGGAAGAGGAAATAAAATTTACTCAAAAATTATTGCAAAAAACCAAAGCCAACAAAGATGCCACGATGGCTGATTTGAATGCATTGAATGAACAAATAAAATTAAGACAAACGCTGATAGAAGAAGTGGGTGTTGAAATCAATGCTTATTCGGCTAAAATCAATGAAAATGTTGAACACCTGAAAACGGAAGAACAACAGTTAACTCAATTAAAAAGCGAATATGCTGATGCTATTGTGAAGACTTATAAATATCAGCGCTTTGCAGATAAACTGATGTTTGTACTCAATGCCGAGAGTTTTGCCCAGGCATGGCGCCGCATTAATTATCTTCGCAAATATGCGGAGTACCGCAA
>DAOQII010000051.1:0-11901 GCA_035339455.1 Chitinophagales bacterium | reverse complement strand
TGAGCATGTACAAATCGCCGATTTTTTCGGGTTCATTCAATTCCTGATAAATTTCAATTGCCGCTGTATATACTTTAGCGGCTTCAAAGGATTCGGCTGCTCTTCGTTTGTTTTTACAAATATGCTGATATACATGTGCTGCGTTGAGGTACTGTTTTCCATCATATAAAGTATCTGCAGCCCGCTGAGGACTTTTTAATAGTTTTAAGTAAATATAGGCTGCTCTTGAAAAGTCTTTTTTGTCAATATAGTTTTGTGCCAGCTTTTCATATTGTTGCGTTATTTTATCAAAAATATCATTGCGCAAGGTTACTACACCGCCATTGCTTCCTGCACCATCCGCATCCGTCTTTTTATTGAACAAGAAAATAATTATGAAAGTAGTAGCCAGCAATAAGACTATACCACCGATAAGTGAGCCCAAGAATGGAAAAAATCCTTTAGTAAACAAATAGCTAAGTATAACTGCTGCTTTCAAAAAGTAAATTAATAGATTATATACCGCAGCCTTATGTTCATCAGTCTCTTCTTTTTTACTGTCAGAAGAAAGCAAGGTTTCATTTGTTTTGAGTAATTTGTAAGTACAATACAACATCGTGCCCATTGCAAACAGGGTGAACCAATTTGTCCAGCCTGCATATACGGAAAGTGGCAGAAATAAATAGGATAAGGATACACAGAGTACGAAGATGAGGATAATTCGGGACAGCAAGGATAGCTCTGGTGCAAAAGAGAAACTTGTTTTTTCTTTTTTGTCTTTTAAATCGAGTTGATCCCAGTTGATGATATTTGGAATAGTTGCAGTTCCCGTTTTAGGTGAATTGCCGCTTGGTATTGTTGACCTTTCTTTAATAGCTGAAAAAACATACACAAACAAAATGACCAATGCAAACATCCCGGTGAGCATCAATGCATATTTAAGTATAGCAACTTCAGTTATTACAACCGGAGGATTTAAGGCTGCAGGTGACACATTGCAAGAACGCATCATAGCAATGGCAAAAGCTACGACAACCAAAAGTATAATAAACAATGGCATCCATTTATAATTTCCCGGTTCTTTTGTGTTCCGGTTGTTTGCTGTCTTAGTAGCTTTGCCAGATGATTTTACAGTAAACAGTTTATCCAATAATCTGTTGAACCAATTATCGTCTTTAAAGATAAACTTAGCCATTTGTTTTCCCCTGGAGGTGCCCATAATATCAAGCGGTATCGCATGTTTAAGTGCCATTTCCGGGTTTTTACTCAGATAAGCCATATATCTTTCCATCTCTTTTTGATTGCCTTCCAGCAATTTTTTCATATTAAACGGAAGCTTCTTATACCACTCTTCCTCAGTTTGCGCATCAGTAATTGCTGACATCCATG
The DNA here is from genome assembly GCA_035339455.1 of Chitinophagales bacterium. Lineage (GTDB taxonomy): Bacteria > Bacteroidota > Bacteroidia > Chitinophagales > JADIYW01 > JADJSS01. Next base: position 10,533 of record DAOQII010000051.1, on the reverse strand, counting down.
ACTCTGGATTAATCACCGCTTTATATGCCGTAATTTTATGCGGAACTGGATGGCTGTCTTCCGGAATTAAAATCTCCGCATCATGAAGTGTTGGAGCAGATAAACAATAAAGCCAATTTATTGTTTCATTCAGTTCTGTTAATCCGGTTTCGGGATGAAAGAAATAAGGAAATACGGCAAACTCCTTTTGTATATCGTATGTAGTCAGTTCAGGATAAATATCGGTATGCTCAGAAATGAAAATTTTATCAGCAATGGATTGTACTCTGGCATTTTTCCGAATATCTGCAATTGTCATTTCTTTATTAAACACAAGTAAGCATGCAAATAAACCCCGGTTGTCTTTATTTGGCAATGCGTAGGCATCGCAATATTCCGGTTTAATATGCATTGCTTCCATTTCGCACAGCCATTCTGCAGGCGAGTTGCCTTTAATCAAAATACCCTTGAGCGGATATTTGTTTTTGGGTGAGCGAATGAGTCTAAGATGCATGACTGAAAATCTCTTCTATAAATTTAACTACATATTTTTGAAAAAAATCATACGCTTCAATTTGTGTAAGCTTGGCATCAGAGGGTAAAAAATAAGAATTACCCGCAAACTCATATTTGGTAGCAAATGCCAGTTTCTGGTTGAGGATAAATGGAATAAAAAATTGAGGAATTGATTTATTGCTGCTGGTAAAGACCAATACACCATCTTTTAAGTTGATGGTACTGCCATCTTTTGTAACAAATTGTGTAGTTTCCGTATAACAGACAGCACCTGTTTCTTCCAGTTTAATTTTTAATGCTAATGCTTTTGATTCACTAACATTTTCTATTAACACACAAGGTGTGTTTTCTGCTAAATTTTTGGCATCAGACAGGCTAAGTTGAAATTCTTCTTTTATTAATTTGATTACTCCAAGCATTTTTGCATCTATCCTTTTTAAAATGAGATTTACATGTTTTGTGCCGATTTCTTCGTTTTCGTAATCTCCCATTTTGTAAAACTTCTCACTGCTTAGCGTAAGTTCGTTTATAAATAAATCATCATAATCTGTAGAAAGTTTATCCAAACGCGTTACAACAGAATAATATTTCCGATAGCGACTAAAGTCTTTTTTAAATGCCTGCAATTTATTGAAATGCTCATCGAACATTTTCAAATGGTTTCCGGGCTTTTCCACTTTTAGCGCATTTCCACCATTTACTATTTTCCATACCCAATAATAATCTGTAATGAAGGGTGTATTGTCAATTACAAGCAGAGAAACTTTTTTTCTTGATACAGATAGTCCTTCCAATTTATACCTCTTGCTCAATTTTGTGGTAAATGAAAGGTAGGTTATCGTCTCTTTTTCAAAGTCCAAATAAACCAATTGTTTATCCTGATTCGTTTTCAATATTGTGAATTCTCCAAAAGAAAAATCCGGTCCTTCCAACAATTTATGAAATCCTTTTTGAGGTGTATTTTCAGCAAACTGATAGAGAATGCCGTTTCTATAAACATAAAAATTGCCATAGCTTAAAAACAGGTTGGTATTGTCTTTTGGCAATGGCAACAATAGTGGCATTTGCAAGTGAGCTATATCTTCAATAGTTCTTTTCTTTCTTGAAATCTTAACAGGAGCATTCTTCCACAATTCTTCTAAGGGAAGTTGTATGGTTTGTAAATGTCGTTTATTGCGACTGCCGTATTTGTACAAATTAATAACGCCATTTGCATCTGCCGTTATTAGATAGTGAAAATACGCTCTGTATGTTTGGAGGGCTTGTTGATTAGCTGCAGAGAAAATGGTGTTTGGAGAAGATAAGATAAAAATTTCAGCATGATCATCAATTTGTTCTTCTTCAAAAAAGGATTGAAGTCCATCCGTCAAATCCAGTTTTGATGAAAGCTGTTTAAAACTAAAAATCACACTGTCTAAGTCTTCCAAATAAATTTCTTTATGCTTGTTTCCTAAAACAAAATACTTACAAGTAATTTCGTTTTTTGGATGTTTGGCAATAGCAAGACTTAAAGCATAAGCAATAATTTTTGGTGTACCCCAGTTCTTTAGCGTAATATCTATCAGTAAATAACGGGTAATTTTATCTTGCTGAGGCGGTACTTCCCGCTGTATAAAAAGTGCTTCCTGATTTGCAATACGCGATAAAAAAACATCATCATCATTTGCAAATTCAGACAATAAGAGCCGATCAAAATCTCCTTTATTGGTCATGTCAGAAATTCCGCCCAAAGGCTGCCCGCTTGGTATTTGTTGATGAAGCGGAATGCGCAATCCTCCCCAGATTCTTTTTATCAAAACACCAATTCTGAATGTTTCGGGGTGCATACTTAGCTGGTCAATAAAATTTTTGGGTTGAATTTCTTCTTCGTCTATCATTTCTTCATCCCAGTATTCTGCAAGCATCTCTTCATCCAGCATTTTAGCAATAGCCTGCATAATATTTTGCGTGTTGCCAAATTTTTTATTTTGAATTGAAAGCGTTTGGAAATCGCGTTTCAAGATGGCCATATCGAATTCAAATGGTGGTGCGTATTCATCTATTCTATATTCATTTCGGTTGATTTCTTTGATCAGACTTCTTGCTCTGGTAGCTGATAGCTTATTATGACAATCTCTGAACAAAACCTGAAACACCAATCTGCGTTTGTCATTTGTTTTATACTCCGGAGGCAGGTTCTTTATTTTATGCAATAATTCAAATGCGTCTTTCACATCATTTCGGATATGTGTATCAACCGGATAGAGAGCAAGTAGCTTTTGAATACGTAAGTTGACTACACTGAGGGCATCGGCTGCGTTATTTCCGGTTGCCAAAACACTTAATAACAAAGCCCCCAAAATGGGAACACCTTGTGGCGATAAAAATTCTAAAATATCTACAAGCTCGTTGAGATAAATAATTGTGAAACTATGGGGAACAGCCAAGATAAATACATTTTGCTGAGGGCTGATTTCATCCACCTCCCATGTCCAGATATATTCGGTACTATGCTCAAAGTATTTATGCAGCTCTGTCATTTTATCCTTTCATTTTGGGCTTGTGTTAGTCTGAAAGATCCAATATTTAGTGGCTTTACCGCATATTTAGAGAAGCGGATGATAGACTGATTGCTTAACCAAATTACGAAATTCTCATTCAGTGGATCGAGCAGTTGCATAAAATATGATTGTAAAATGCTGTATTCAAAGTCCATCCCGCAGGGTAAAAAAAATGGGCTTTTAAACCAAAATGAAATACCGTTAATGGGTAAAAGCGGCTTGCCGATAAGCAATGCTTTGCCTTCTACTATTATCCATTTTATCTTGTTTAATCTTATAGCAGGGGCGGTTTTTATGTACCGTTCCAGTTCATTCATTTCAATTAGTAGGGCATCAGGTTCGTGTTCCTTATCCACTGTTTTCAATTTGATCTTACGTTTTTCCGGTTGGTAATAATTATTTGTATGGTCTGGCAATTTTATTGGTAAAGCCCTTTCGATGGGTGTCCACAATAAACCATGTGGCAGCTTTTTTGTGGGTACTAATCCGTTCAGTTTAAATAGCAACTGTTGTTCAATAGTGTAAATATTTTTTTGCGGAAGTTTTCTGATTTCCGGTGTGTCTATTTGCCGGGGTGTAATATCTTTTATCCAAATACTGTCAGCATCTGATGCCATCTTAATATTATCCCAGTGCCGGATGCTGCCTAAATCATCTTTACGTGTAGCCGGTATTTCGATAATATACTGAACTATACGTCTTCCAGTATTTGTTTCCATAGCTTATCGATTTCCTTTTGTATATATTCTTTTTGCTCTCTGTCATGAATCCAGTCACAGCGAGATTGCACATAACGAAGTTTGTCTTTTACAACATTCTTTTCTTCCAGACTCAGTCCTTCTTCTTTCCATTTATTTTGAAGAAAAAGTACTTCTTTCATTACTTCATCGGCATTTGGCGATTTATTGTAAAAAGCCTGTGGATGGGTTTTTTCGCTCTTGTCTTTTTCAATGATAGCATTGACCATCCCTTCCAGTATTTCTACTTGTTCTTCTGTATCCCAAATGTATTTCAACACCCACAAATCAGATAAGACAGCTTCTTTGCGCTTGCAAATCAGCGCACTTGCTGCTATTAAACTTTGCAGTTTTACGGCTCTCCTGTCTGACACTTTAATGCCGGTATTTCTTAAATTATGAATCAGGTCAATGTATGCTGATCTTATTGGCTGCAAATTAATTTGCTTACAAGCCTGTTGAAGTATTCTGATTTCGTCTGCTGTAATCGTTGTAAACTGTTGGGTGGTATTTTGTTCCAGTTTCCAACCTGCTAATAACACTTCCTGCAATTTATCCGGTTCTACATTATCACATCGCACCCTGATCAGAAAACGATCGAGTAGTGCATTCAGGGCTTCGTCTTCAGGCAATAAGTTACTGGCACCGACAAACATAAGTGCCGGCAGCTTGCGTGTTTCCTTTCCTCTTCTGAAAATGCGTTCATTCAGTGCCATAAGCAAACTGTTGAGTATGGCAGAATTGGCATTAAACAATTCATCCAGAAATACCATAGACGCTTCGGGCAACATACCTTCTGTATTAGTCAGTAATTCGCCTTCTTTAAGTTTGCGTACATCAAACGGTCCGAATATTTCATTAGGTTCTGTAAAGCGGGTGAGGAGGTATTCAAAATTTTTTCCTTGCTCTATATGCTGAGATAAATTGCGGATAATGGCACTTTTTGCTGTTCCCGGAGGGCCAAATAAAAAAGCATTCTCTCTTGCCAAGAGGCTAATACCTAATAAGTCTATAATTTCATCTTTACTGACAAAAGTTTCTTTTATCTCTTTTAGAACTGCATTTAGTTTATCTGTCAACTCCATAATATAATTTTCAATTTTTGTATTTGTACGGCAATATATGAAAAATCCGCATTATGTTCTCTGCCAAAATCCGGAACTGTAATTGCCGAAATTTTCTTTAAGCCCTTCGTCTATTTTTTCCAGCTTTGCAAGGCTGATTGATTTATATTGTGTTACTCTGTCCAGATAAAGTTGTCTGAAGCAAGGTTGTTGAAACAATACATCAAGAGTTGACTCCTGAATTTCTAAATCTGATCCTATTGCTGAGTAATGATAGGCTTTTAAACAATCCTCTATGCCCTGCAAAATCACATCCTGAAAATCAACTTGTTTAATATCTGAATATAACGGTAACAAAAAGCGCAATACAATATCAGCTGACAGCATTTGTGCTGCATTTGGTTCTTTGGTATTGGGTATAAAAATGTTTTTTACAACTGCGACTTCTTGTTGCCGGAAGAAATGAAGGTGTATGGCGAAATATACCATCTTTGCCGCCCAGAGTGCCGTTTCGGGTTGAAATTCAGGAGCCTCAAACGGGTAGTTTGTTTTTTCCTTTTCATATTCTTGTTGCAAAAATGAGGTCAGCAGGCGTTCTTCCAGAGTACTTATACTAATCTTGTCTGTAAATACAACCGCCTCTTCTTCTAAACGCAAATGAACTATTGTATCGTAAAAAGCATTTTGTGTCTGCATCTTTATTTTATTTCAAAATGATAGCCTTCTTTTACAAACTGTTGATATTTTTGCCGGTTAAACCGATATAATTTTGCCGGTCTGCCTTCCTTTTTATTTGCATATTTTTCAGTTTCCTCCACGAGTCCAAAACTCAGCACTTTTTTTCTAAAATTACGTCTGTCAATTTCTGTTTCCAAAATTGAACAATACAGGTTTTCCAAATCTGAAAAAGGAAATTCTTTTGGCAACAAATCAAAACCAATGGGCTGATAAGTCAATTTATCTTTTAGCCTTTTTAAGGCAACTATTAAAATATCATTATGATCAAAACCTAGTTTTGGTACTTCATTCATTGGAAACCAACGGGCTTCCTCGGCATCTGTGTCGGCAACGAGCTTAAGTTTAGTCGGATTCACTAAGGCAAAATAAGCAACGGTGATTACTCTAAATCGCGGATCTCTGTGAATGTCGTCTCCAAAGGTGTAGAGTTGTTCCATGTAATCAACAGTAATTCCGGCTTCTTCTTTTAGTTCACGCTTCACGGCTTGTGTCAGCGTTTCATCATCTTTAACAAAACCTCCGGCTATCACCCAGTTGTTTTTCAGATGTCCGTATTTTTGTTTTACCAAAAGCACATGAAGCTGATGTTGCGTATAACCAAAGACAATGGCATCTACGGCAATTTTGATATTTTGTTGAAGCGACATAAATGCGTAATTTTTACACAAATATACACAATATCTTTTTGCAAAGAAGTTTTATTGTTTATTACAACTCAAATCCCAACCATTTTTTTGCTTATGTCCCAAAGTTGTTCTGCAAGTTGTTCCTCTTGTGCCAATTTAGATGGTGTTTTGGGTTTGCATTTATCAAAATAATAACCGTTATCCGAAGCCACTTCATCAGCGCTAGCTAAATAAACACTGGTTTTAGCTCCTTCTGCTGTTGGTATTCCTGTCAGGTTGTTAACCGTTTTCCATACCCATTTGAAAAAAGGGTTAGATGTTTTTGCACCAATATCAGAAACCACATGCCCTGGATGTAAACTGTTTGAGCTAACATTCGTTCCTTCTAATTGTTTAGCCAAATGATTAGAAAATAATACATTGCACAATTTACTGCGCTCATAGGCTTTCAGAATAAAATAGTTTTTTTCAAAATGCAAATCATTGAAATCGAGGTCACCGCGATAATGGGAATCTGAAGCTACAGTTACAATTCTTCCGTCTTTACTTTTTTGTAACAAGGTCAATAATAAATCGGTCAATAAAAATGGAGACAAATGATTGACACATAATGTTTTTTCATAGCCTTCGGATGTTAGTTCGCGCTTGGCAAAAACACCACCTGCATTATTGATTAACACATCTAATTGCGGGAGTGTATTATTAATTTCATTTGCCATTTTTCGAACACTGCTCAAATCAGCAAAATCAGATAAAAAATAGCCTCCCGCAGCTGTTGGATTAATTTGTTTAAGCACTTGCAGGGTTTCTTCGCATTTGCTTTTATCTCGTCCGGTAATGTAAATCAAATGCCCTTGTGCAGCCAATTGTTTTGCTGTTTCTTTGCCAATTCCTGCCGTTGCTCCGGTTATCAAAATGGTTTTGCTCATTCTTCTGTTTTAGGAAGAATAAATATGCAAAAAGTTTGCTAAACAAGATTAAAAAAATTAGCTACTCATAACCACCCAAATTAACCGCCTAATTGTTTATAAGTGATAGGAATAGTATAAAATACTCTCACGGCTTGGTTGCCTTGTTTTCCGGGCGACCATCTCGGCATTTTATTAATTACACTAAGAGCTCGTTTACCGAAATACCCACCCACATCATCTTTAACCACAGTAGCTTCTTTTATACTTCCGTCCAAATCAATATAAAAGCGAATAAAGATTTTGCCGTCTTGTTCATTATCAGAAAATGAATAGTAAGACATTTCCTTTTTCAAGTAAGCCAGCAATGCGGCTTGTCCGCCGGGAAATGCGGGCATAACCTCCGCCACTGGTCTGGGTCTTTCAGCTACAACTTTTACAGGTTCCGGAGTGCTGGTTACTACGGCAGGTGTTGAAACCACTGCCACATAATCCGGATCTTTTGGTGTGGTGACCGTTCCAACTGTTTTATCAACCAGGTCAATTTGTTTGGCTAAATTATCTGTATTTACTTTGTTATCTTCTACTGCATTCATTTCTCTAAAATCCTGTGTATTTTGCTGCGGTTGGGTTACAGGGATTACATTTTGTTCGGGTGAGGTATTGGGTAATTCTTTTGGTGGTTCTGATTTTATTTCCGGTTTAGGGCGTACATATTCCTCGGTATGAACATCAGCAAGTTGAGAAGTTACCGTTTTACCTTCATTGTGCACCATGGCAAAGCCATTGCTAAATAATCCTTGTGCAAGCTTACCCATATAAAGTGCTGAAATGAATAACAGAATTGTAACCAAAAATCCAATTTTTTCATTTTTACTTACTTCACGGCGCAGCACATAAGCACCATAAGCCTTGTTTCGATTTTCGAAAACTATTTCGTCCATCGTTCTTGTTTGTTTCGTATTCATACTCATGTTTTTAGTTAATAAAGATAACGCAATATTTGCAACTTTATTGCATTTGATAAAATATTTTGCAATTTTGTTACAATTATTGATTATTATCAATCTGTTTTTACTTTGAAAATTTAAATTTTTCCTAAAAAGCTGAAGTTTAACAGGTTTTTAAGAATTAAGCTCACTGAAAATGAGGATAAAAACCTTGTATTGGTTATTTTTGGAATACTAAAACACGCCTATCAGTCGTTTTTACATCACGTAAACAACAAAAATTTTATTTAATGGTTCGCAAATCCATCTTCTTGATGTGGGCGGTATTATTTTTCCCACTTAATTATACAAAATCATTCGGCGACGAAAATCATTTGGTTATTAAGCAAGAGCAAAACCCTGCAGTTGTAGTAGCTGAAACCGAGCCAAATACTACGGTGCAAGACTATTTAGATTGTTTTGCTGTTGTTTCTGATGAAGCTATGAAAACAGCATTGAGTGGTTACGCTTATTTGGATGAAAAGGGGCAAATACAAAAAAAGGACATTATAACCATCGTAGATTTCAGCAAGCCCTCCACCACTGAGCGTTTATTCGTAATCAACCTAAGAACTAAAAAAATAATAGCGAAGAGTTTGTGTGCTCATGGAAGAAATAGCGGAGAAATTTATGCCGATAAATTCTCCAATTGGGCTGAATCATATCAAAGCAGCTTGGGGTTTTATATTACAGGTGAAACGTATGGCGGAAAAAATGGTTTCTCGCTGAAACTAGACGGCATGGAGCCCGGCATCAACTCAAATGCACGCGAAAGAGGAGTCGTAATTCACGGTGCAGACTACGTTAGTTACGATTTCATAAACGCCAACGGAAAATTGGGTAGAAGCCAAGGCTGTCCGGCTTTGCCATTGGAAAAAAATGAAAAAATTATCTCGCTGATAAAAGGCGGTTCTTGTCTGTTTATTTATCATCCTTCTAAGAACTACAAAAAATCATCTACCATACTCAAACACTATAATGAAGATTGTTTGGCAGATGTAGTTTCAGGCTTTCAACAATAAAACACGCCTGCTTTACTTGCAAAATCGACTTTTTTTTTGCATATTTAACCCATGACTATAGAAGCAATATTGCTACTGATTTTTTGTCTTGGGTACTTCGCTATCATATTTGAACATAAGCTCGGGTTTGATAAAGCAGGGGCTGCACTCATAACCGGCGTGGTATTATGGACCGTGTGGATATTGGCTTCGGGTGTGGATGACGGTAGCCACCGATTTATGCACGAGTTTTTACCCGAAATCTCCAGTATCCTGCTTTTTCTGCTGGGAGCGATGACTATTGTAGAAATTATAGACCAGCATGACGGTTTTGAACTTATTGTTTCGAGAATTACTACCACAGACAAAAGGCGGTTGCTCTGGATAATTGCCTGGATTACCTTTTTTCTTTCTGCCATTTTAGACAACCTGACCACATCCATCGTGATGGTCTCTTTGCTTCGCAAAAAAATAGCCAATCAAGAAGATCGCCTGTTTTTTGCGGGAATTGTTGTAATTGCCGCCAACTCGGGTGGCGCTTGGAGTCCCATGGGCGACATCACGACAACGATGCTCTGGATTAAAGGACAAATTACAGCGATGTCTATCATTAAAGAAATCTTTTTTGCCAGTGCTGTTAGTTTACTCGTGCCCTTGTTGGTTATTAGTTTTATCATGAAAGGCGAAGTGGAAACTCCTAAATCTGAAAATAAAGAAACCGATCAACCTATTTGGTTGCGTTGGGTTGTATTTTTATTGGGTTTAGGCACGCTAATTTCTGTACCAATATTTAAAACCGTTACACATTTACCACCTTTCATGGGCATGCTCTTGGGTTTGGGCATCATGTGGGTGATTACCGATTTGCTGCACAAAGAAAAGAATCCGGAAGACAAATTTGGTTATTCCGTTTATAATGCCATGTCAAAAATAGACACGCCGAGTATCTTGTTTTTTTTCGGCATACTCACGGCTGTAAGTGCCCTGGATGTTTCAGGTATATTAAAATCTCTTGCTCTTCACCTGGATAATAGCATTGGAAACCATAATATTATTATTTATACTATTGGCTTATTATCAGCTGTAATAGATAATGTGCCGTTAGTATCTGCCACCCAAAGTATGTATACCTTCCCAACCGATCACCACCTTTGGCATTTTATAGCCTATTGTGCCGGAACAGGAGGCAGTATATTAATCATAGGTTCGGCGGCCGGAGTAGCAGTGATGGGCATCGAAAAAATAAACTTTATGTGGTATGCCAAACGGATAGGCTGGCTGGCTTTTTTGGGCTACACGGCAGGAGCTATCGTCAGCGTGCTGGAAACGCATTACCTAGGAAATATATAAATTATAATATAAAAACATATAACACTTCATTCATGATTACTATCCGTCCTTTCAAAGGGTTGCGTCCGAGAAAAGATATTGTACA
>DAOQII010000050.1:0-11963 GCA_035339455.1 Chitinophagales bacterium | reverse complement strand
AAGACAGATGAGCAGTGGAAACAAGTTTTATCCACTGAGGAATACAGAGTGCTGCGGGAAGCTGGAACGGAGTACCCCTATACGGGAAAATATACCGATTTTGATGAGCAGGGAAATTATTATTGTAAAGCTTGCGGCAACTTGTTGTTTAGTTCGGATACCAAATACCACAGCGGTTGCGGCTGGCCTGCTTTTTATGATATTGCCACAGGTGATGCTGTCATCACGAGACAAGATACTTCACATGGGATGAACCGAATTGAAGTGCTATGCAAAAAATGCCATTCTCATTTGGGGCATGTATTCCCTGATGGCCCTCTGGATAAAACCGGATTGAGATACTGTATTAACTCGGTGAGTATTGACTTTAAAAAATGACAAGCGAATTATCAGCTTCCTTTGATGTAATCTTCCAAGTGGCTGATAGTCGTTTTTTGTTGTCGTATGGTTTCCGCAACTACATCGCTGACAGAAATCAACCCGACTAATTTTTCATTTTCAAAAACAGGCAAATAGCGAATATTTTTATCGCTCATTAGTTCCATACAACGTTCAATGGTATCATCAGGGGATATTTTTGGAAACTCGGACATGATTTCTGCAACAGTAGTTTGATCGGAATGCTTGCCAGCCAATACGACTTTTCTGGAGTAATCTCTCTCGGTTACAATGCCTAGATAAGTATCGCCACTCATAACGATAACAGAGCCTATGTTTTTTTCCAGCATCAGTTTTAGGGCATCAAGTACCGTTGCACTTTCTTGCAGACCGATGAAAGCCACTTTTTTACGGGATAAAATAGAGGATACCTTGTTCATAGTTGGTTAATTTTTATGGAATATACAACATTATCCTGAAATGACCTCGTAGGTGGGGTATTAAATTGCAATAAAATAAGGGTTTAAGGGTGGATAGTTGGCTTTAACACCTCGTAGGTTGGTGAAAATGAAGCAAATGGTAGAACAAAAAAACACGCCCGTTTAGCGTGTTTTTTTTCTTCTCTTATACTTGGGGTACTTCGGTATTTTTCTCTATAACATACCCGCCTGCCTTTTGCACGGCAGACAGACCTGCTGCGAAGCGGGTTTATCCGCCATGAAAGGCGGGCAGGTACCGCATAGTTCAACTGTTGGACTTTCCTGCCATTCGGCAAGCAGTCAGGCGAACACTTTATTTATTATTGTTCTCGGAGGTTGCTGGTTGCTAGAATAGAGGTTGCTAGTGAATATCTACATTTAAGCTATCGCAATTACATGGTTTGTCAAAATTCATTCTGCTGTTTTCCGGATTTTTGGAAGAGTACTCTACTATATAGCACTTTCCAATACACCATCCTGTCTTTTCACAATCTTTAAAATATGCATTTCCAGCTATATGTTTCACCTTTTTACCTTTAATATAATAAAAATATTCTATTTTAGTAATTCCTTTAGTTGTATAAAAATAATCACTTATAGTACCACAAGTAATCGAGTAGTTCTCTATTATATCTTTATCTTTTTTGTTTTTATAAAATATTATAAAAATTGATAAAAATACAAATGACGCAACTATTGCTATCCAATCATTCTTATTCATAATTCTATTCCTGCTTATTTTTTTGTTCAGCTTCCTTTTTTTCTTTGTATGCTTTATATTTCTCTACCAATCTATTACTTAGAATTTATTTAATATATTCATTTCCAAATTTAACAAATTGTTCAATAATCTCCTTTGTATATTTGGGATCAGTATCCTTAAATGCAGATTTTAATTGTTTTTCGTATTTTCCAATAACTAATGAAGATATAGCACTTGAAAAGAACTCAATGCTTGCCTCTGTTATAGTCTTTTCCTCAGTACCTGCAATATAAAAATTTCCATTTTTATAATCCACTCCTGCCTCAAATAGGGCTCTTTATTTGGATATCCGAACACGTTATTGTATAAAGTTCGTAGAGGTTGCTGGTTGCTAGAATAGAGGTTGCTAGGGAATATCTACATTTAAGCTATCGCAATTACATGGTTTGTCAAAATTCATTCTACTGTTTTCCGGGTTTTTGGAAGAATATTCTACTACAAAGCATTTCCCAATGCACCATCCTGTCTCTTCACAATCTTTAAAATATGCATTTCCGGCTCCACCTGTTACTTGTTTACCGTTTACAAAATAAAAATAGTTTATCGTTGTTATACCTTTAGTTGTAAAATAATAATTACTTATGGTGCCACAAGAAATTGAGTGGTTTTCTTTTATATCTTTATCTTTTCTATTTTTGTAGAATATTATAAAAATAGATAAAAATATAAATGACGCAACTATTGCTATCCAATCATTCTTATTCATAATTCTATTCCTGCTTATTTTTTTGTTCAGCTTCCTTTTTTTCTTTGTATGCTTTATATTTCTCTACCAATCTATTACTTAGAATTTATTTAATATATTCATTTCCAAATTTAACAAATTGTTCAATAATCTCCTTTGTATATTTGGGATCAGTATCCTTAAATGCAGATTTTAATTGTTTTTCGTATTTTCCAATAACTAATGAAGATATAGCACTTGAAAAGAACTCAATGCTTGCCTCTGTTATAGTCTTTTCCTCAGTACCTGCAATATAAAAATTTCCATTTTTATAATCCACTCCTGCCTCAAATAGGGCTCTTTATTTGGATATCCGAACACGTTATTGTATAAAGTTCGTAGAGGTTGCTGGTTGCTAGAATAGAGGTTGCTAGGGAATATCTACATTTAAGCTATCGCAATTACATGGTTTGTCAAAATGCATTGTACTGTTTTCTGGATTCTTTGAAGAATATTGAACAACAAAACACTTTCCAATACACCATCCAGTTTTTTCGCAATCCTTAAAATTACCACCTACATACATATACGTATATTCCTTCTTTTCTACATAATATTTAAATAATATATTGCTATGACCTTTCGTATCCTCATAGTAATCATATATTTTTCCGCATGAATATGCTGCATTTTTATTTATATCGTTTCTTTTAACTACACCTAAAAAATAAAGAAAAATAAATCCTATTAATATGAATAATAATGTATTAATCCAATTCTGCTTACTCATAATATCTATTCTGCTTTCTTTTCTTCTTTAGAATTTTTATATTTATCAACCATTCCATTACTCAAAATCTCTTTCATATATTCATTTCCAAATTTAACAAATTGCTCAACAATCTGTTTCATATATGCTGGATCGGTATCTCTAAATGCGGCTTTTAATTGTTCTTCGTATTTTCCAATAACTATTGAAGATAATGCACTTGAAACTGCTTCAATTGTAGCTTCTGTTCCATTTTTACTACCATCTAATACATTTATAATTTTTTTTCATTTTTATAATCAACACCAGCTTCGAATAAATCACGTACAATCTCACCTCCAATTTTCCCTAAACCTTTAGGCAATGGCGCACCTTCAATTGCAACATTTGCCCAATCTATTTCCTTCATATCACCACCCTGTAATCCATATTGTTTTATGAACTCATAGCTTGCTCCCCAAATACTCGTGGCTAAAACTCCAGCTTCATAACCTGATAATGTACCAAAAGTAACAAGAAATGATTTTTCTAATACATCCGCAAACTGTCCTAATGGTTTTGATAAATATTTGAAAGCTTCCTTAGGGTCTTCATATCCTTCCGGTGTCCAGCCAAACCACCAATGTGCATCAGGATCTTTAGGATAATACCATGCAAATTCTTCTTTCCCAAAAATAGTAATTTGTCTTTTTGCAACATAATACAACGTACCATCAGCATCTACTACTGTATTTAAGACCCATTCATCACAGTGGGCGCATTTACCATCTTTCCAATATAATCCGTGATTATTAAAACCCGGAGAAGAATTCCATTTGTATATGGCTAATTGTGGTTCTAATCCGTCAAGGTCTATATTGGCTATGGGGCTATTTCCTGCAAAGTGATATACTGAATAAAATGGAAATTTCCTTTGTAAAGGGTCAACACTTAAAAACTTACCTAATCTTGGATTATAAATTCTAAAGCCGTAGTCATATTGATTTCCTTGACCAGAAACTTCATTATCGTTCTCCTTACCGTTAAATCCATAGCGGTATGCCTTTTGTTTTCAAAGAACGATTGGGTATAGCTAATATACTATAATTGTTTGATTTCTGCTACTAACTCTGTCAGGGCTTTTTTGGCATCGCCAAAGAACATGGATGTTTTTGGGTTGTAGAACAGCAAGTTGTCTATTCCCGCATATCCGGCATTCATACTGCGCTTATTCACGATAATATTTTTGGCTTTATCTACTTCTAAGATTGGCATGCCATATATCGGAGAACTCGGGTCGGTTTTTGCCGCAGGATTCACTACGTCATTCGCTCCTACAACTAACACTACATCTGTTTTATCCAACTCAGGATTGATATCTTCCATCTCCACCAACTTGTCATATTCTACATTTGATTCGGCCAAGAGTACATTCATGTGCCCAGGCATACGTCCGGCTACTGGATGAATTGCATATTTTACTTCCACACCACGCTCTTCCAATAATTTTTCCAGTTCATGAATAACATGTTGTGCCTGCGCAACCGCCAATCCATATCCGGGTACAATAACCACTTTTGATGAATAGTTGAGCAATACGGCTAAATCAGACACTGACATATCTTTAATACTACCTTGTGCATCTGTACCTCCTGCCGCTGCACTATTGCCACCGCCAAATGCACCGAAAATCACATTGCTCAAAGGTCGGTTCATAGCCTTGCACATGGCTAAGGTCAGTAATGTACCTGCACTGCCTACTAATATACCGCCGGTAAGCATGGGCTTGTTGTCATATAAAAATCCGCCAAAGGCTGCCGCCAAACCTGTGAAAGAGTTCAGCAAAGAAATAACAACCGGCATATCTGCTCCGCCAATAGGAATAGTAAATAAGATGCCGTAAACAGCAGCTACAGCAAATAATACCCAAACAATCCAAGCAGGTAAAGCCGCACCATCAAGGGTAATAAAAACACCAAACACAAGTACTCCTAAAAGCACCAGATTATTCAAGATATTGTATTGAGGAAAACGTATCGGTTTATTCATTTTTCCGGCTAATTTCAAATAGGCGATAATAGAACCCGAAAATGAGATTGTTCCAATGACTAAACCGGCAATGATGAAAGCTAGTTTTCCCGTATGATTGACATTGTGCTGATATTCACTTAATCCTATCAAAGCGGCGCAAGCCCCACCCATCCCGTTAAACATAGACACCAATTCGGGCATTTTGGTCATTTCTACACGCTTAGCCGTCAGCCAGCCTATGGCAGTACCGATGGCTATGGCTCCAAAAATTAAAACGAATTTTATTGTGTTTGTCGTCGTTGAATCTGTGCGGTATAAAAATATAGTGGCCAATATGGCTACGGTCATGCCAAATGCACCAATTAAATTTCCTCGACGGGCAGTTTTGGCATTACCCATCATTTTAAGACCTAAAATAAATGTTACAGAGGCAATTAAATATGCTATTTCCAATATTCCTTTCATTTTGTTAATTTACCAATTTGAAAATGTAACAATGTATCAATTAAAAAATCATTGTTATATTGTTACATTGATTAATTATTTTATTTATTTTTTCTTAAACATTTCCAACATGCGATCGGTAACTACGAACCCGCCTACGACATTAAGCGTGCCGAGCAATACCGCTAAAAATCCCAGAGCAAGACCAAAAACGTTATTCGGGTCCATATCTAACATAACAATGATAGCACCAACGATGACCACGCCGTGTATGGCATTCGCACCCGACATGAGGGGAGTGTGTAATACAGTTGGCACACCACCAATTACTTCAACTCCGACAAAAATTGCCAGAATGATGAAATATACCATATCCAAGTTTGCTAAAAAAAAGTCTAAGAATTCCATGAGTATATGTTATAAGTTATTAGTAATAAGTAATTAGGAAATAGTATTTTCAAATCAATTTATTCCCATTATAAACAATCAAGCTTCCTTTCGTTATCTCTTCTTCCATTTCCCATTTAAAGCCGTCTTTGTCGGCTAAGTGATACAATAAAGTCTGGATGTTTTTGGCATATAAATCACTGGCATTCATCGGCAATAAAGAAGGGATATTACTTTCACCGATGATGGTAACACCATCCAGCTGTATCGTTTCATTCAGTTTGCTGCCTACCACATTACCGCCTTGTTCAACGGCCATATCTAAGATTACAGAACCGAATTTCATCGATTTAATCATGTCTTCAGTAACTAAAACCGGTGCTTTTTTACCCGGAATCAATGCTGTCGTGATCACGATATCTGCATCGGCCACATGCTTGGCAACCAATTCTTGTTGTTTTTTCAAAAATTCTTCAGATACACCTTTTACATAACCGCCTTCCATTTTGATGGAATCATCACCTTTAACTTCGATAAATCGTCCACCCAAAGATTCTACTTGTTCTTTCGTTTCCGGGCGTATATCCGATACTTCTACGATAGCCCCCAGGCGTTTTGCTGTAGCTATGGCTTGCAATCCGGCAACACCTGCTCCGAAAATAACCACTTTAGAAGGTTTAATGGTGCCGGCAGCGGTGGTCATCATGGGCAATATTTTACCTATTTCATTAGCACACAAGAGTACCGCTTTATATCCTGCAAGATTGGCTTGTGAAGATAAGGCATCCATTTTTTGCGCTCTCGAAATACGGGGAACAGCATCCATAGAGAAGGCAGATATTCCGGCTGCAGCGCAGGCATCTACCATTTCAGTATTGGTTTTTGCCCACATAAATGAAATCAAAACGGCTCCTTTTTTCATCAAAGCAATTTCATCGGGAAGAGGAGCATTTACTTTCAATACAATATCTGCATTTGCATAAATATCTTTTTTATCAGGAACTATTGTTGCACCAAAATTTTTATAGTCTTCATCACTAAAAAAGGAGTTTAAGCCGGCTTCCGTTTCAACAGAAACCTGGAATCCTTTGGCTAGTAAATCTTTGGCAATTAGTGGGGTTATAGCAACTCTGTTTTCTTTAAACTTGGTTTCTTTGGGAATACCGATCAGCATACTAAATCGAATTTTTACAAAAATACGGATGTTCTGCTATAAATTAAAATTAAATGCGTGAAATTATACCACCTCGTAGGTGTTATTATGAAAATTGACGTATTCGTCTCTGCCACCAAACCAGTTCAATACTTCATTTACTTTCAACCTCGTAGGTTGATCAATAAGATGTAACCAATATGAACTATATGCATAATCTCTGAAATCTTCTACCAATTCGTGTTTCTCCGGATTTTTATGAATATACTCAATCAGCTTCGAAAAGTAGGCATCTGTAACGATAGGTTTCCGTTTAAACCGCTCTGTAAATACCTTGCCTGACCGATCATATTTTAAATTGAAATACCGAGAATATGCATTAAATAAGTTTGAAATGGTATTTGATACACGATATGTAATTCTTTCATTATCAATATCTTTAAATTCTTTCAATCGCCTCAATTCTTTTTCGCTTTTGATTTTAACTAAAAAATGAAAATGATTGGGAAGCAGACAATAAGCATAAATATCCATTATCGGTTCGGCATATTTTTCCCATAGAAAAAAGAATTTTGCATAATCGTTTTCGTCTAAAAATATAGACTGTTTGTTAGTACCCCTGTTGAAAATATGGTACATCGTTTCCGGAAATAAAAATGTTGTTTTTTGCATGACCTACGAGGTTTGTTTATATTTAGAGTCGAAAATGAACGAAATTCCATAAATTTAACCTACGAGGTCATAAATTATGTTGAAGTATATATTTCCTATCGGCACGCTCATACTAATGTGGCTGATTTACCTGACTCAGCTAATCTCCGGAGTTGATTTCGGGTTCTTGGGCATACACCCGAGAGATATGCAAGCTTTATTGGGAATTCTGACAGCCCCTTTGGTACATGGCAACTGGGAACATCTGCTTTCCAATACGTTGCCCTTGTTGATTCTAAGTATGATTTTGTTTCTTTCTTATCAGCGAATAGCTCTCTTTGTCTGGTGCGGTATCTATTTTTTTACCGGATTACTGGTTTGGCTCTTCGCTAGAGATTCATTTCATATCGGTGCCAGTGGTATTATATATGGATTGGCTTCGTTTTTGTTTTTCAACGGATTTTTCAGAATGGATATAAAAGCCATAGCCATAGCCAGTGGTGTGGCCATCTTTTACGGAGGAATGGTGTGGGGGGTATTGCCCATTTATCCGGGTGTATCGTGGGAGTCGCATTTATTTGGAGGAATTACCGGAGCTGTTATGGCTTACATTTTCAGAAATTACAATAAGGATACAACGCTACAACAAATGGAAGATGAGCATCAGGCTTATATAGACCAACGAAAAACATTTGATTCCTTTTTAGATGACTTAAACAAAAGATAAGTAATCGTTATTCGCTTGTAAGTATTCGTTTTCTGTATTAACTTGGAGATAATGAATTTCTTCAAGTCTAAAGCACTGAAACAAATCGAATCTTTGCATCCGGTAAAAGATGCATGGAAAATTGTGCAACTGACTTTGTTTTATGAATTCCCCTGGGATTATAACCGTGCTCTAGAATTGGCTTTGTATAAAACATTTGCCGTTCCTTCTATTTCTAAAATTCTGATGCAGTCCGGGCAGTTTACCAACTTTGCACAAAAACGATACGATGACACCGATTTATTGTTGAGTGAAATTATTGAAAACGGCATGTCGCCAAAGGGTCTGGAAGCCATTGCACACATGAACTGGATTCATTCCAATTACAAAATTTCAAACGAAGATTATTTATATGTATTGAGTACGTTTATTTTTGATTCGGCACGTTGGATAAATACTTACGGATATCGTCAACTTACAAAAAATGAAGAAATTGCCGGCTTCTACGTATGGCTGGAAATAGGAGAACAAATGCAGATTAAGCATATTCCGCCTAGCATCCAAGCTTTTAAAAAATATCATGACGAGTATGAATGCGACCATTTTTTGTTTGACGAAAAAAATAAAAAATTAGCCATCACTACCGAAAACCTGATGTTAAGCTGGTATTTACCCAAATCTATGTATGACTTTTTCAGACCGGTATTACATGCCGTGATGGAACCTCATCTGCTAAAATCTTTTGATTTCAAGGAGCCACATCATATAATGCAATATGCCATAACACAGGTATTAAAAACAAGAAGCAGTATCGCATCACTATTTCCGAGAAATGAGCCATTGTTGCGTACTAAAGAGCCACATCGTTATTATAAAAATGGTTATCAGTTGTATGATATCGGTCCGGATAAATTGAAAAAAACGTGTCCGTATCATACCGTGAAAGAACAAGTAAGTAAATTGGCAGTTAATCTATAAGCTGATTGTCATCATACACCACCCGATTGTTTTCCTGGGGATTAAATAATACCATTGCTGCAATAGGACGAGTAGGTCGACGCATTATCATCAGAAAAAGTAAACCTCCGGCAACAGCTAAATTAAAAGAGTTTTTATTTAGATAATAAAAAATGGTATTCAATAACACGCCGCCTTCAAGCATGGCTAATTGCAACAAAACAGCAGTGCGGAAATAACTCAATTTTTCCTTAAGGGAAGATAATGACAATGCTTTTTTTGTAGTATTAAAAAATAAAAAACGGGCAGCTATAGCCAAGCCAAATCCAATCACCAAACCGGCAATTTCAAAAATTGCATTTCCGGTGTTTGGTGTACTTTTAGCAGATTGGTAAACTAGAAAATAAAACATTCCCATAAAAAAACAACAACCTGTACAAATAGCTAAAAACAGGATAGTCAGTTGTTTGAAATATGCACCAACAGTATTGTTCATGTCAAATTTTTGATTAAAAATAACGTATTATCAAAAAGTGCGCAATTTTTTTATGTAAAAACAACTAAATGACTTAATTTTCCAACTTTATAGTATATTTTTATAGTATGAAGAAATCGCTGATTTTGCTTTTCGGACTTGTACTTGCTTTGGTTTCCTGCAAAAATGAAACTGAAAATTATAACGCTTCGGTTGATGATAATTATTTTCCGGATGATTCCGGTGCATGGGTAGAGTATCGGGTTGATTCTGTTGTCTATAACGATTTCTATTATGCCTTTCCTCCTTCTTCTCCGCAACCACAATATGTACATACATCGACACATTATGTAAAGCAAGTAGTGGGTGAAAAGTTTACGGATAATATGGGCAGACAAGCCACTAAAATATATCGTTATACCAAAGACAGTTTGTCACAGCCCTATGATGATGTACCGCGTGTATGGTATTTTGTGAAAACAAAAACAAATGTGGAAGTTGTTGAAGAAAACCTGCGTTATATAAAACTCGTATTTCCGGCAAATGTAGATTTAAGCTGGAAAGGCAATAAGTATGTAACCGACACTTTTCCATTTGTTCCTTTAAAAGGCTTTTTTCAAATCAATTACAATGGCTGGGATTATGCAGTTTCAGAGAAAGATAAGATATACAATAATGGTTTTCATACTTTCGATTCCGTATTGACAGTTGTGCAATATGACGATTCTACTAATGTATATAAAGTAAGCTCTGTTGAGAAATATGCAAGAAACACAGGCATGGTTTATAGAGAATTTTGGAGGTTAGATGCACAACAAGATACAGACGACAATACACCTTTAATCCCCTTTATGCAAAGTAAATTAAATGGATTTATCGTAAAGCAATATGCAATAAATTACGGACATTAAGCAATACCATCTCATGAGAATTCTTTTACCTTTTTTATTTCTGATTTCGTTTTTTTCCACATTCGGCAATACCAGATATTACATACAGTTTAAGGATAAAAATTCCAATGCGGATTTGAAAAAAGAATTTTCTGCAAAAGCACTTGAAAAAAAAGCACGATTAAATATTGCATTTGATAAACGCGATATTCCTGTAAATGAACAGTACTTACTAGCACTGAGAACAGATGGTATTGTCGTAGAGTCAGTTTCCAAATGGTTGAACACTGCTATCATTGTTGTGCCGGATGGTAAAGATTTATTGAAGTATAAATTCATAACCTCGATATATGCCATTCGGGATGTAAAAACCAAAATACATAAAAAAGGAATCAGCAGTTTAGAAGAGTGTCTGGAAGAAGCGGTTTATGACGACAGTGTTTATATCAACTCTTACCCGCAGTTTCACATTATGGATGGCGAATATTTGCATAGTTTGGGTTTTAATGGCGAAAACATGACCATAGCTGTTTGTGATGCCGGATTTCAGAATGCAAATACTATGGGTGCATTTGCTCAATTGTACAGCCAGGGTAGAATTAAAGGTACTTACGATTATGTACATAATGATTCATCCGTGGCTGATCCATCTGATCATAACCACGGTACAATGTGTTTATCTACCATAGCCGGCTGGATAGCTGATAAGTATAAAGGTGGTGCGATTAATGCAGACTTCTATTTATTTCAAACGGAAAATGCTTCAACCGAGCGCATCATAGAAGAATATAATTTGGCAAGAGCACTGGAAAGATGCGACTCATTGGGCGTAGATGTTGTTTCTATTTCCTTAGGATATACTACGTTTGATGTTTCTTCAGAAGATCATGACAGTTTAATGATGATGCAAAATTCAACTCCTGCTGCTAAAGCCGTTAATATGGCTGTTTCCAAAGGTATGGTAGTTTGTGTAGCCGCCGGCAATGAAGGCAATGGCAGCTGGCATTATATTTCCACGCCTTCCGATGCGGATAGTGCTATTGCAGTAGCTGCTGTAGATATGGGTGGCAATCCTGCATCTTTCAGCGGATGGGGCTTGGCACAAGATTCAAGAGTAAAACCTAATGTGGCTTGTGTGGGTGCCGGCACTGCAGTAATCAGTCCGTCAAATACAGTGGTATATGGAAGTGGTACATCATTTGCATGTCCGTCTATGGCAGGTTTTGTAACCTGTTTG
>DAOQII010000049.1:0-11994 GCA_035339455.1 Chitinophagales bacterium | reverse complement strand
AGCGTTTAGGATTTTCTGATGAAGAAGCGCAAAAGCAATTCGGATTTTTGATGAATGCGTTTGAATACGGTGCACCTCCGCATGGTGGCTTAGCATTTGGTTTCGATAGATTGTGTGCTGTTATGAATGGTGTTGACTCAATTAGAGATTACATTGCCTTTCCTAAAAACAACAGCGGCCGCGACATGATGCTCGACTCGCCTAGTACTATTGATGAAAAGCAGTTGAAAGAGCTGTGTATCAAGACGACGGTGTAAGCTGTCTTTTTGATATTTTTTCCGTAAATTTATATGTGGCTAAAAGCAAAAAATATCATTTAGATTTTGAAATAGACAAGTTGACAAATTCTATTGAAAACACCTTTACAGGCGATAGCTTTCAGACAGAAATAATTCGCTTGTCAAGATCTGATTTAAAATTAATTACCAAAGAAAAAGGATGGTTATTTGATTGGAAATATGAACACCATCAAAATGACAGAGATGTTTATAAATTAACCATTCAAAATAATCCGACAATTATTCAAGGATTAATAAGTTTTACTGTAAATAGCGACCATGTTTATATGCATTTGTTAGAAAGTGCTCCTTTTAATTTAGGAAAAAATAAAATTTATAATGGAGTACCAGGTAATTTAGTAGCTTATGCTTGCAAAGTTTCTTTTCAGCATGGCAATGATGGTTTTGTTTCTTTTACTTCAAAAACTCAATTAATACATCATTATGAAACAACACTAGGTGCGTATCATTTTGGTGGTCAATTAATGGTAATAGAGAAGAAAGCAGCATAAATTTTAGTTGATAAATATTTTAAAAATTAAATAAAATGGGATTCATTAAAGAACCAGAAGGCGTAGATTTTGTAATAAAAAGTCGCACCTTAACAAAAGCAGAAAAAGTAGCTTTAAGTAAATTCATTGCTGAAAGCAAAGCAAAAGACAAAAAAAAGACAGCTACAAAAAAAGCTGTTTCAAAAACCAATAAAGCTGTTGTTTAGTTTACCAAGCACCATAGATGAAAAACAACTGAAAGAGTTGTGTATCAAGACGACTGTGTAAGTTTTATTTATTTGCTTAATCTGGGAAAAAGCATTAGTGTCAATAATACTACTTTCAGATTTTGAAATCCATAAGTTGACAATACCATTAAGAAACACTGTTGCCGATGGTTGAAATTATAAACCTAATCAAAAAGCAATAGACTATTTAAGACACTGATATGAAACTAAACGTAAATCAGTTAATAAAACCGCTCGATCAAATTATTCAGCCACACGTTTTCTTCCAGTGCAGGACAAAAATCAAACATACAATTGTAAACCTCAAACTCATCTTCTGTCAGTAATTCTGTTAAAAGCATTTCTGCATGTTTCAGCTTGTTTTCCATTACATAAATTGCCGCTTGCGCATACCTCAGCTCTAATTTTGATTTGCTGATTCCAATGCCCTTGTCAATAATTTCGAGTGCTGTTTCCGTGTCATCATTGAGTGCCATGATACTCGCCAAAATAAAATAGGCTTCGTGGCGGTTAATAAATATGTCGATGGCCGTTTCGCAAGCTTCTACGGCAACTTCTATTTCATTGATTTCCATAGCAGCTTCAGCCATCGCCAGACAAAACTCATATTGTTCTTTTTCCAAATCGGCAGCCTTCTGAAAGGCTTTATAAGCTTGTTGCCATTGTCCCTCTTGCTTATAGGTTTCGCCGATGCGGAAGTAAGCTTGCGAGTTTGCCGGATTTTCGTGCACGCATTTCCTGAAATTGTAACGCGCCATTTTCATATCCCCCATAGCCTCAAAACACTTTCCCTGCATAAAAAAAACTTCATCATCCGGTTCCATCAGTTCACACAAATCTTTTAGAATGTCGAGTGCTTTTTTATACTCTTTTGTGTTATAGTAAATCTCTGCAATTTCTGTATAAGCATAATCTACTTTGTCATTAATGGCGATCACATATTCATAAGCCTCTATTGCTTTTTCAATCTGATGTGTGCCTCTGTATGCACAAGCCAGATTATACCAGGCCAGATAATTATAGGGATGCTGGTCTATAATTTTTTGATGAAGATGAATACTTTCTTCAAATTGGTTGGTAATTTCTACTACGTAATTCAAGCGGTTTAAAGCTTCCGAATTTTGATCATCAAGTGCTAAGCAAAGTAACAAATAATCATATACTTGAGGATATTTTTCCCAGTCTTCGTAAACATCGCAGAGCTGCAGATAGACATCAATTTTTTCATCGCGCTCTGCTTTATCAAGCAAACTTTCCAGAATATCAACCGCCTCCTGGTATTTTGACTGGAATGTATATATTTCAGCTTTCAGCAAATCAATTTCAATCTCATTTGGATCATAATTTCCTGCAGTATCCAGTGCTATAAGTGCCATCTCGATATTTTTTAATTCGAAATAAAGCTGCGCTCTTTTTATCCAGAGAATAGCAGAAGACGCATGTTGTTTTAAACTTTCGTCCGATACCTGCATGGCTTCATCATATCTGCCCGAAAACTGATAATATTCTATAATAGATTCAAAATCTTCCTGATCGAAAAATCGGCTTTTGTTTTTTCGTTGCGCATCTTCATATTGTTGCACTAATTCATCAATATTGAAGAAATCTTCATTTTCAAATTCAAAATCGCTCATACTATTTCAAAGTTAATGCTTATTTTGTAATAGATTTAAAATAATCTATTCTCATGAAACCACTGTTAATAGTTATTAACATTTTACTTGTATTGCATACTCGTTTGCTCAACGCGCAAGATACTGTTCAAACTATAGTACTCAATAATACATTAAGTGATGATAATCATATCGTTGTTCATAAAAACAGGACTCGTTCTTTTATGAATGGAAACAAGCACTATCCGAAATTAGATACGGTGCGCAATAAGTATATTCGCTGGATAGACAAACATAACCGTGAATTTCCATTTGCAATACCGCTCCTTGCATATAATAAATACGACGGGATGCAAATTGGAGCCGGATTTGTCAACCTAAAACAACCGGTAAAACATATTGATTTTACGGCATCTCTTTTTTATGGTATTGATTCAAAAAAAGTGAGTGGAACAGCTGATATAAATTATTATTTCCGTCCGAAAAAAGGAGTTGTTACTGAAATAAGACCCGGCGTTAATTTTAAATCTTTTAGCTATGAGAATTTCAGGAAGCCATTGAAATATTATGCAATTTCTCCCGAAATCAATTTAACCTTCAAATACAGAAGTGAAAAATATGAAAACTTAGAATACCAGTTGCTTTTGAAAAACTATGTCATTTTAAATAAAGCATTGAATTATTACATGGATGGTTCAACGCTGAAATATAAGGATACACTTACCCATTTTTATGCCAATAGTCTGACATTTCAATTTAAAAGAACTGATGAAAATTTTCCTTTTGAATGCAGCTTGAATCTGGAGCAAACTTCAGATTTTGTAAAAACAAGTTTCACCGCAAATGCTTTTATTCGTTATCAGTTAAAGAAGATGAATACCGGCGTGCATATCCGGTTTTTTGCCGGAGGATTTTTATGGAGAAGCAATGATTTCAAATTTAGACTTTATCCTGAAGTCGGATTTGCCTTAAGCGGAAAAACAGGAAAGGATGATTACTTATATGAAGATTTTTATATTGGAAGAAATGAGCAGGAAAAGTTTGCATCACGGCAGATTTCTGAGAGTGACGGATACTTTAAAGTGATGACTCCATTAAATGCCATTCCGCTTGGAGAAACAGTCAATGGCATGTTTGCGGTGAATATCAAATTGGATTTCCCGATACAATATGTACCGTTGAAATTATTTTTTGATATGGGTTATTCTGTTGACCGCAAATTAAATCCGGATAACTTTCTGCCTGTAAAAGGTTTTCAATATGATGCAGGATTTATGTTCAGTTTCTTAGATGAAGCCTTTGAAGTATATTTTCCTGTATTGATGAGTAAAGATTTTAAAACATACTACAAATCCAATGCACCGAAATTCAAACAGCGTATTTCATTTAATCTGGATATAAACAAGTTACAACTGCATAAAAAGATAAGAGATTTGCGCTTGTAGAATCAAGATGTAAGAAATGAGAGATGTTCGTTCACTTAAGCTTCTATTTTTTTCAAAAAGATTATATTTATACCAGAATGAATTATCAAGTAATTATCGACAGGGAAAAGCTTAAGCATTTTATAGAATGGCTTCCTGACCTGGAAAGAGGAGAGGCATATTATTGTAGTTTATTGGCTCGCTCAAAATATTGCAAAGACAATGCACATATAAGTTCTGATAAACAACAGCTGAAACGCTTTACTTCAACGAAAGAATTTTTATTTGAAAAAATAAAGCAATTAGAATGTGAATTAGGTTGTTATTATCAAAAACATTTCCCCTTGCCGCAAGAGGCGCTTGCAATCTATATCAATCCCAACCCCAGAAGCTACGAAAAAGCAGCTAAAGAAGGACTTAAAAAATTAGCAGATTTAGTAACCAAACCATATTCAGATTATAATCCGCACCAGGAAATAATGTCTGAAATACAAAAAGCTTACAGTAGGAAAGTATTTTACGACATCGACTTTGATGGCGTAGAATTAGAAATGGTTCGTACAAAACTTAATGGCATCATCAATGCAGATTGTTTGCATTTTCTACAAACTCGTGGCGGATTTCATTTACTTATAGAGCTGGCAAAAATTGACGAACAATACCAGAAAACCTGGCATCAGTCAATTGCAAAGATGGAAGGTGTTGATGTAAAAGGTGACAATTTGATACCGATAGCCGGTTGTTATCAAGGCGGTTTTGTGCCTTCATTTTATGAAACAAAATAAAATCAATACTATATAATAGAATATAAATAATATTTAACTTGTTTTCATTCAAGATGATTGGATGCTACCATTTTTATTTAAGAATATTTTCTAATTTGCCTCTTCTTGCATAACTTAACTTCCTGATTTTATATCTTACACGAAGATCATTTTTCACTTTTTGATTAACAAATATGTACAAGCATTTTATATTTATTTTAATTATTTTCATTTTTAACATTTTAGGAAATGCTAAAAATCCGTCAAACACACAACGACCCAAACTGGTTGTAGGCATCGTAGTTGACCAGATGCGTTGGGATTATTTGTACCGTTATAAAGACCGCTATACTAAAGATGGTTTCCTCAGGTTGATAAATTCAGGCTTCAACTGCGAACAAACTTTTATACCCTACACACCCACCGTAACTGCTGCCGGACATGCATCTATTTATACCGGTTCTGTACCAGCCATCAACGGTATTACCGGAAATAATTTTTATGAATATAATACAAAGCAGTCGCTTTATTGTACACAAGACGACAGCGTACTGACGGTGGGTGCAAATAATAATAATGGCAAGATGAGCCCGAAAAATATGCTTACTACCACTATCGGTGATGAACTGCAGCTGGCACAAAATTTCAAGGGCAAAGTAATCGGTATTTCTATAAAAGACAGAGGAGCAATTTTGCCGGCAGGGCATAGTGCAACAGCCGCCTATTGGTATGATAACAAAACAGGTAATTTTATTTCATCTACTTACTATATGCAGGCATTACCGGATTGGGTAAATGCATTCAACTCACTGAAGAAAGCTGACGATTATTACAATAAGGGGTGGACTACTTTATTTCCTGCTAATACATACACGAATAGTGATACTGATATGAATAGCTATGAAAGTGCCCCATTCGGGAGTGAACAAGTAGGCTTGCCTTACTCATTCACTTCAATTCTTGAAAAGAAAAATTATGGTGCACTGCGTGTTACGCCTTATGGCAATTCCATCACATTTGATTTTGCCAGAGAGACCATAATTAAGGAAAAACTTGGCAAAAGCAATATTACCGATATGCTGGCTGTTTCATTTTCTTCCACAGATTATATCGGTCATACATTTGGACCTAATTCTGTTGAAATGGAAGACACCTATTTGCGTTTCGACAAAGAATTGAGCGATTTTATTTCATTTTTAGACCAGCAAATCGGTAAGAATAATTACACGCTATTTTTAACAGCTGACCATGGCGCAGCACATATACCTGCTTATCTGAAAACGAAAAAAATACCCGCAGGCGGCTTAGCTTTATCAAAAGTTGAGAAGCAAATGAATGAACATCTGAGAACTAAATTTGCTGTAGACTCCTTAGTATTGGCAATTGAAAATTATCAGGTATTTTTTGATAAAGAGAAATTGAAGCAACATGCGATAACTTTAAATGATGTAATGCAGGATGCTGTAGATTTTTTAATACAATATGATGAGATTGATCGGGTATTAGACTACACAGAAATTGCAGAAGAAACATTGCCAGATGTTATGAAATCAATGTTTACAAACGGATATTACCCAAATCGTTGCGGTCAATTATTATTGGTATTAAAGCCTTCATTTATTGATGATGAGTATGGCAGCAAAGGCACAACACATGGTTTATGGAATCCGTATGATGCACATATTCCATTATTGTTTTACGGCAAAAATATACAAAAAGGAAAATCAACCGAAAAAGTATTTATGACGGATATCGCGCCTACCATTTGCACCCTGTTGCACATACAAATGCCCAATGGCTGTATTGGAAATGTGATCGAAGGCGTAGAAAAAAAATAATTTTGTATTTCTGACTATTTTAATTTTATAATATATTTTTTTAGACATTAATCCTCCAGTGTGCCAAATTTTCCGGCATTCATTTCATCAATAGCCTCATAAAGTTCGGCTGTGGTATTCATAACAAATGGTCCGTATGATGCGATGGGCTCATTAATTGGCTCACCGCTCATTACCAAAACGATAGCATCTTCCGTTGCTTTTAGCTCAATTTCTGTTCCGTCATTCCGCATCAGAATAAAATTATCAGTTGGTATATTTTCTGCATCTTGCATATTGATACTCCCTTCTACAACTAATAAAGCAGTATTATGTTCTTTAGGTATGGCAAAGCGATACACGGTATCTTTTGACAAGTAGAGGTTAAACAAGTTCACGGGAGAAAAGGTAGTGGCAGAGCCTTTTACTCCATTCAGTTCTCCTGCAATTACATCTGCGTGACTATGTGCATTTATTTGCACCTTACTCATTTTTTCTTCCGGAATATCCTGATATTTAGGCGGAGTCAGTTTACTTATTTTTGGTAAATTCACCCATAATTGCACCATTTGAAAAAGACCTCCCTTTTTAGAAAATTCTTTTTCGTGATATTCTTTGTGCAATACACCACTTCCTGCCGTCATCCATTGCACACCTCTTTCTGTTATTACACCGCTGTTGCCACCGCTGTCATGATGTTCTACCCGGCCTTGATAAGCAATCGTTACGGTTTCAAATCCTTTATGCGGATGCACGCCTACTCCGCGAGGAATTTCACTTGGTGGAAACTCTACTTTTGAATTATAATCCAGCATTAAAAATGGGCTTATTCTCTTTTGAGTGATGTCTCCGTGCGGGAAAAAATTATGTACGCGGAAACCATTCCCAACCATGTGGGGAGCTGGTGGTGTTAAAATTTTCTCAATTGTTCTCATTTTGTTTTCCATGATTATTCCTTTATGTTTATATTTGTGACAAATTTAGTATAGTTACTATACTTTTACAAGTAGTATACTGAATGTATATCAATATACTCGGTGTAAGTAATGCTGATAATCAAGTTACTAAATGATATTTAAAAATTGTTAAAAATGAGAAAAAAAACAACTGACTGCCCATTTACCTTCACACTATCCATATTAGAGGGAAAATGGAAACTGCCCATTATCAATATACTGCTGCAAAATGGCACCATGCGTTTTAAAGAACTGGAGCGAGGTATTGATGGAATTACTGCACGTATGCTCACCAAAGAATTGAAAGAACTAGAAGAAAAAAAGATTGTAAAGCGCAAAGCTTATGCAACCGTTCCTCCAACTGTAGAGTACACGCTAACAGAATGCGGTATGACCTTAAAACAAATCATACAACACATGCACAAATGGGGAGAAGTTTATAATAAAATGAATTCAAAACAAAAAAATCAAATAAAGAAAGTATGAAGTATGTAATTATTGGCGGTGTAGCAGGTGGCGCGAGTGCTGCCGCGCGCCTTAGACGTTTAGATGAATCAGCGGAAATCATTCTTTTTGAGAAAGGCGCTTACATCTCTTATGCCAATTGCGGCTTACCTTATTACATTGGCGATGTAATTAAAGAACGAAACAAATTATTTGTTCAAACTGCTGCATCCTTCAAGCAGCGTTTTAATATTGACACACGTGTACTTTCTGAAGTAATAGCCATACATAAAGAGGAAAAGAAGATTGAAATCAAAAATCTAACATCTGGTGAAATCTATACTGAAAGTTATGATAAGTTAGTATTATCGCCGGGAGCCGACCCCGTTCGTCCGCCCTTACCGGGCATACAGGAAGAAGGAATTTTCACCTTGCGTAATGTAAGTGATACGGATAAAATAAAAGCGTATGTACAGCAATTTCCTAAAGGCAAGGCAGTCGTAATCGGTGCCGGATTCATCGGTTTGGAAATGGCTGAGAATCTGCATCATTTAGGTATGCAAGTCAGCATTATAGAAATGATTAATCAAGTGATGGCTCCTGCAGATTTTACGATGGCTAGTATAGTACAGCAGCATATTCGTTCCAAGGGAGTAAATTTGCGTTTGAATACTGCAGTTGCAGGATTTGAGCGCAGGGATGGAAAATTAAATGTCTTGTTAAAGGATGGCAATTCCATTGCAACCGATGTAGTTATACTGTCAATTGGCGTTCGCCAGGATACTAAACTTGCTGCAGAAGCCAGATTGCAAATTGGACAGGCAAGAGGAATTGTTGTCAATGAATATCTGCAAACATCTGATGATGATATTTATGCAGTAGGCGATGCCATTGAGTTCAAACATCCTATAAGCGGTAATATGCTGACCACATATTTGGCGGGGCCTGCCAACAAACAGGGCAGAATTTGTGCAGATAATATCGTAATGGGAAATGTAGAAAAATATAAAGGCTCAATCGGAACAGCAATCGTAAAAGTATTTGACTTGACAGTTGCAGTTTCAGGAATGGCTGCCAAGCATTTAAAAGCTGCCAATATAGATCATATTGTATCTACTACACACAGTGGCTCTCATGCGGGCTATTATCCGGATGCTGAACAGATGAGCATTCAGCTTGCCTTTTCTCCCGGAGAAGGGAAAGTATTAGGTGCGCAGATAGTAGGTAAAACCGGTGTAGATAAGCGTATAGATATTTTATCGTCAGTTATTCAAAGAGGAAGTGACATACATGAACTAACTGAATTTGAACATGCTTATGCCCCACCTTATTCATCGGCAAAAGACCCGGTCAATATGGCGGGATTTGTAGCTGAAAATATTTTGGACGGAAAACACGAAATTATTTATTGGGATAAAATACAAGATCTGAGTGAAAATGATTTGTTGATAGATGTGCGATCTGCAGAAGAATATAAGCGAGGCTCAATACCAAACGCGATAAATATTTCAGTAGATGACTTAAGAACGAAATTAAATGAGCTGCCTAAAAGCAAAAATATTTATGTGTTTTGCCAGATAGGCTTGCGCGGTTATTTAGCTCAACGCATTTTATTACAACATGGATTTGCACATGTTTATAATCTTTCAGGTGGATATAAATTATGGGAAAATGCTTATAAAGAGACGATGCTGGTGGGGTAGAACCCGTTATGCTTGTTTACATATAGAGAGAAATCATTAGACTAAAAAAATACTTGAAGTTATTACAGCTAATTAGTATTATTCATGCTGATTAGCTGTCCTTTTTTTTGATTTCTGAAATTTCTGCCTCTAAATTTCTTACTCGTTGCAAGAGTTCCGGAAGTTGTTTGTATGCAGCAATAGCTTTGAAATGCAGTTTGATATCCATGACCGGGATACCGGATAATGCCTGGTTTTCTTTGGTAATATTTCCTGCCACGGCACTCTTGGCATTAATCTGCGTATAAGGAGCTATACTGATATGACCAACAAAACCCACTTGCCCACCAATGCGATTATGATGCCCAATTTTTGTAGAACCGGATATGCCGGTTTGCGATGCTATGACAGTATGTTCTCCAATCTCTACATTATGTGCCACCTGGATTAAATTATCGAGCTTCACTCCACGCCGGATAATTGTAGATCCCATCGTGGCGCGGTCTATACAGGTGTTGGCACCAATTTCACAGTTGTCTTCAATAATTACATTACCAAGTTGTGGTATCTTATGGTATTCCCCATTTTGTTGCTGTACAAATCCAAAGCCATCACTGCCGATTACTGCACCCGAATGGATAATACAGTTATTGCCGATTACACAATCTTTATAGATACTCACATTCGGATAGATGATACAATTATCGCCTATCTGCACATTATTGCCAATAAACACATGCTCGTAAATGACTGTGTCTTTTCCAATTTTATAATTGGCACTGTGCACTTCGTGTTTGGTATTTTGTTCGGCTAAATGCAATAGTTGTGTAAAGGCCACATAAGCATCTTCCACCAAAATGAAATTTTTATCCGATTTCCAGCCTTCAAAAATATAGGGACTGTCATACAGATTTGTTGAAATGACGACACAGCCTGCTTGAGTAGTTTTTAAATACGGTATATATTTTTCATTGGCTAAAAAAGTAATTTCATCCGCTTGTGCATCTTCTATTTTTGCCGGACGTTTTATAAAATGTTGTTCGTCGCCGACTACACTTCCATGGAGTATAGTAGCTATTTCTGAAAGAGTAAACATGGACTAAAGATAAAGAATATACAGCGGAAAATTCTTTAGTGTAACAATCAATCACTTTTTAAAACCACGATTATTTATTGCTTCAAAAAATTTGAAATTTGTCTGTGGTGTCTGAGAATATGAACTATGCTGTGTTCAAAAAGTTGGTCGATATCATATACTTGTCCCCAACGTGTTTTTATTTTATTTGCATTATCAAGTTCTGTAATGGATATATCCGGATGCTCAATAAAGAAAGCCTCACAATGTTGATACATCACTTCCAGCTCATTTGCCAAATTAGCGGATGAATCTCCATAATTTTGTTTTTCCGGACGTGGCAATACATCACCTACATTAACCTGATAATAGTTTGTATAACAATAACCGGAAAATATCAAGTGCTCTACTATCGTTTTTATCGATTTACAATCTTCATCCAGTGTTTCATTGTCTCTTATTTTACTTAATTCATCTGCAGAAAGCGGTTCTATTAATTGAATCAGATTTTGAATTTCAGTTTTATAAATCGCTAAAAGTGCTTGTACATTAGGTTGAAGCATTGCATTTATTTTTCAATTCAAAACTAAATTATTTTCCGGATAGGCCAAATAATATTTTACTACTTCGTTCGACAAGGAACGAATATTCATCTGTTCTGCAATTTCTGCAATGTCCCGAATACTGCCATCTTTAAACAGAATAAAAATATTTTCCTTTTTAGGATTATAAGCGTTATTCATTACTTCGCCATTGAGTAAAAAATAGCTGCGCTCATCTTCATTAAATTGAGGACTTATCTGATTGTATTTTTCATCGGCTATATTTTCAGGCAGAAATTCAATTTTAAATAAATCCCGGTTGATTAGTCCGGAGGATAAGCGCTTTAGAATTTCATCATCTTGCAACATAAAACTTTTTAAACTGCATATAGCATCGGCATCATCCACTTGGGTAAACAAGGATAAGAGTTCGTTTTCGTCTTTGTAATTTTCTTCAAGCAATGCAAATAAATGTGATGGCATATTTGATATTTTATGCCCATCTTGAAATAACTCTTTCGCTCTCAAAAACGCATTTTTCAACATCAAATCAGCCACCAAACTCGTTTTATGTAAATATACCTGCCAGTACATCAGTCGTCTTGCCACTAAGAACTTTTCGATAGAATAAATCCCTTTTTCTTCCACCACGATATTATC
>DAOQII010000048.1:0-12107 GCA_035339455.1 Chitinophagales bacterium | reverse complement strand
AACTCCTCTTTGTTTACCGCCTCATAATATTCTTCAACAGTTTTATAATTCTGACGATAACCATAATAAACATCACTGATGGCAGATACACCCAAACCAATCAATATCTCCGTATTGTTGGTCGTGTAACCCATAAAATTGCGATGCAGTTTACCCTCCCGTTTGCATTGTAACATTCCGTCATCTTTTAATGCAAAATGATCCATGCCTACATCTTCATATCCTGCAGCTAAAAACAACTCTCTGCCTGCTGTATAAAGTGCAAATTTATCTTTTCCCTTTGGCAAGTCATTTTCATCATAAGCACGTTGTGATTTTTTTGTCCAAGGCACATGCGCATAACTGTAAAATGCTAATCGGTCAGGCTTTAGACCAATCACTCTTGAAATGGTGTCCTTAATACTGTCTAAGGTCTGAAATGGCAAGCCATAAATCAAATCAAAATTAACAGACGTATATCCGATTTCTCTTGCCCAATCTGTTACTTGTTTCGTCTTTTCAAAGGGTTGTACCCGATTAATGGCTACCTGTACTTTTTCGTTTAAATCCTGCACACCAAAACTAACTCTGTTAAAACCTACATCAAATAAAGTTTTCAAGTGCGCATAAGTCGTATTATTCGGATGTCCTTCAAAACTGAATTCATGATCTGGAGCAATTCGGATATCTTTTGTAATATTTTGTATCAGCAATTTTAAATTCTCCGGGCTGAAAAATGTAGGAGTGCCCCCGCCTAAATGGATTTCTTGTATAGTAAAGTCAGTACCTAAAACAGCTTTATACATTTCCCATTCTTTCAATACTGCCTCAAGATAAACTCCCTCTACACTATGATTTTTAGTGATTCGTTTATTACAACCACAATAGGTACAAAGTTGTTCACAAAACGGAAGATGAATATAGATACTGATACCGTTTTTAGTTCTGCCATTATTTATCGCTTTGAGCATACAGGCTTTCCATTCTTCATTTGATGACTTGTTGTCCTGCCAGTATGGAACAGTAGGATAGCTTGTGTATCGAGGGATCGGCACATTATATTTCTGGATGATACTAAAGTCTGTCATAACAGCAAAGGTAAACAATCATGTGGTTTAATACTTTTATCTCTTTAATTTTTAAGCTG
Organism: Chitinophagales bacterium; assembly: GCA_035339455.1. Classification (GTDB taxonomy): domain Bacteria; phylum Bacteroidota; class Bacteroidia; order Chitinophagales; family JADIYW01; genus JADJSS01. The sequence goes on along the minus strand of DAOQII010000048.1, from coordinate 10,981 downwards.
AAAAATAACATAAACATCTTATGTTTTTCGATTTTTTGCCGTACACTTTTCTTAAATTGCGCCGATTTTTTAACACTAAATTTTATCTGATATGAAAGTTACCGTAGTAGGCGCAGGTGCAGTTGGTGCAACCGTTGCCGACAATATTGCTCGCAAAGAACTCTGCAGTGAGTTAGTATTACTCGATATTAAAGAAGGCTTAGCGGAAGGAAAAGCCATGGACATGATGCAGACTTCTGCCATTTTGGGTTTTGACACCAAAGTAGTAGGCTCTACCAATGATTATTCCAAAACAGCAAACAGCGATGTAGTGGTTATTACATCAGGCATTCCCCGTAAACCAGGAATGACAAGAGAGGAATTAATTGGCACTAATGCCGGAATTGTAAAAGGAGTTTGTGAAAACATCTTGAAATATTCTCCTAATACTATTTTCGTGATTATTTCCAATCCTATGGACACCATGACCTATCTGGCACTGAAAGCTACCGGCTTACCAAAAAACAGAGTAATAGGTATGGGAGGTGCATTAGACAGCTCTCGTTTTAAATACTATTTATCACAAGCACTAAACTGTTCGTTAAATGATTTAAATGCAGTTGTTATAGGAGGACATGGTGATACGACAATGATTCCGTTGACACGTTTAGCCAATTTAAACAGCGTTCCGGTAACACAATTATTAGATAAAGAAACTTTGGATAAAGTGGCTGCTGATACTATGGTAGGCGGTGCTACTTTGACTAAATTATTAGGTACTTCTGCTTGGTATGCTCCAGGGGCAGCCGGCATGAGTGTTGTTGAGGCTATTTTAAGAGACGAAAAACGTGTGATTACATCATGTGTTTATTTAGATGGTGAATATGGTCAAAAAGATATCTGTTTAGGCGTTCCGGTAAAAATCGGTAAAAACGGCTGGGAAGAAATTATTGATTACAAATTGACTGAAGAAGAACAAGCTGCATTTAACAAAAGCGCCGATGCTGTTCGTGCCATGAATGATGTTTTAAGCACATTATCGCTGTAAATTGGTATATGTGGATAAATTTTGCTTGTATTAAAAAGTGAAAATAATCCATTAGCCATCAAGGTAATACAGTTCAATAAAAATTTAAATATTTGATTATCAGGCAGAATCTCAGGATTCTGTCTTTTTTTATTTTGCAAAGTTAAATTAATATTAATACATTTAGGTAAAAATATAGCATATGGAAATCAAATCGTATTCTAAATACCTCGCCGAAATGCTTGGCACCATGGTATTGGTTCTTATGGGCTGTGGAAGTGCAGTTATTGCTGGAGCAGACGGCACAACCGGTGTCGGTTTATTAGGTATAGCATTTGCTTTTGGTTTATCAGTGGTGGCTATGGCATACGCCATTGGTCATGTTTCAGGATGTCATATTAATCCTGCAATTTCTATTTCTATGCTGGTTGCCGGAAAATTAAGTGTTACTGACACTATAGGTTATGTCATTTCTCAATGTATTGGTGCAATACTTGGTACGGGCATCCTTTATCTTATTGTCAGCAACGCAATAGGAGGATATGAAATGAAAGAATGGGCTTTAGGGGCAAATGGATGGGGTGAAGGTTATTTAGGCCAATATAACAGCACTGCAGCATTTATTGCTGAATTAGTATTTACATTCATTTTCCTACTTACCATCTTTGGAGCTACAAGTACTAAAAATATAAACGGAGGTTTTGCCGGAGTAGCCATTGGCTTATGTTTAGTATTAATTCATATTGTAGGCATAAAAGTAACCGGAGTTTCTGTAAATCCTGCACGTAGCTTAGGACCGGCATTATTTGCAGGTGGCAATGCACTATCTCAAGTTTGGTTATTTTGGGTGGCACCAATACTAGGCGGAATTTTGGCAGCATTGGTACATAAGTCAGTGCTGGAGCGTAATTATAACTAAGCAAAAAAGTTAATTACCTGAAAGTTGGGTAGCTGTTTCGATTAATGAGTGTCATTTTTTACGACATTTAATAGAAATTGAAAGGCTGTGAATTGCTTATCTGAACTCAGGTTATTCTTGATTATATTAAACAGACAGTAATATACCTTAGTTAATGCATCCGGTCGCCACGGAGTTCAATTGCTTTCAGCACTTTGGTTTCAAAGCTGAGCCATTCTTCCCAGCGTTTCCTTACTTTATCTTTTGGGTAATATTGTTCTGCGATGTCCAAAAACATGCGGTAATGTAATGCTTCGGCACGCATTAAATTATGATAAAACTGCTTTAAACTATCATCCGAAATCTCTAAGGATAACAGGCGAAAGCGCTCGCAGCTCCTGGCTTCTATCAAGCCACTCATCAGTAATCTGTCCAGCAATATTTTTTCTCTTGAATTGGTGATGAATTTTAACAATGCATTTACATATTCATCTTTGCGTTGTTGTCCTAGTTTTAAATTGCGTTTTTTCAATTCATCTAATACCAACTTAAAATGCATCCACTCTTCCTGCACTACAGGCACTAGCTTATCTACCATATACGTTTTATCTGGAAAAAGCTGAATTAACGAAATACAAGCCGAGGTGGCTTTTTGCTCACAATAAGCATGATCTGTCAGGATTTCTTCGATGGATTTCTCTGCCAAATTCACCCATCGAGGGTCAGTCGCTAATTTTAGTCCAAGCATTGATGGTTAGTGATTGGTTATTAGTGATTGGTCATTAGTGATTAGCCATGGGTAATTGGTCATAATTCATAGTTTAAAATTCATCATTCGTCATTAAGCATTAATCATTACTCAGTGGTAATACTTTTGGTCCATGGTTATTCACTTTGCTCACATAAACATCTGCTCCAATATTGAGTTTATCCATTACATTTTTCATGGCATCACCCACTTTTTGTGCTGCTTCTTTGCCATGACATAATGCAAATACACTAGGTCCACTCCCACTGATACTGGAACCTAATGCCCCGGCTTCAATGGCAGCATTTTTCATATCATAAAAACCGGGAATGAGCTTGCTGCGATATGGCTCTGCGATATAATCAATCAAACTTCGTCCGATTAAATCATAATCTCCCCGTAGTAAACCAACCATCAAACCTCCAACATTCGCACTTTGTCGTAAAGAATGCGCTAAAGGAATTTCTTTAGGCAAAATTTCCCGGGCTTCTTTTGTCAAAACAATTACATGCGGATTAATGACTGCGCACCATAAATCTTCGGGAACGGGTATTTGCAAAATATCCAAAGGTTCATAACTGCGAACCAAAATAAAACCACCGAACAAACTGGCTGCTACATTATCTGCAATGGCTGCATCACACGCTGCTTTTTCTGCATGGAGTAAGAAGGGCAACATTTCCTCCTTAGTCAGCTGCTCATCACACAACATATTAATGGCAAAAACTCCGGCTACAGCACTGGCGGCACTACTTCCTAAACCGCTTCCACTTGGCATCATTTTTTTCAGCCAGATTTTGCAACCGAAGTCGGCATCTATAAAATCCAGATAATCCTGAATAGCCACTGTTGCTGAATTCTTTTTTGCATCACGCGGCAATACGCCATCATCGCCTTCTATGTCCACTATTTGCACTCCCTTTTCCGGAGTAATTTCCATAATCAATTCATCGCCGGGTTTGTCTATGGCAAAGCCCAATACATCAAAACCGCAAGCAACATTGGCTACTGTGGCGGGGGCAAATACACGAATTCGTTTGGGAGATTTAGCTGTCATTATATTCAATATGATTAAATTATTTGAGATAAATACGCTTCTGCACTAAGCTAACTGTTACAAAAATATAATTTTATTTGCATTTCTTTTTTTCCAGCTAAAAGAAACAAAAAATCATGCAAAAATAATCATCCTTCGCTGATGCCCATGCTTTCCTATGCGTTTCGGCATGACAAGCTTAATTACATGACACTAAATAATACTATATTCAACTTGTTTTAGATAATATTATAATAATTAAAAATTTAAAATTCTACATTCAACGCTAATTAGCCAGGTAGTTTCCTATGGTAATCACTTCTGCAAAGACACCGGCAGCTGTTACTTCAGCACCGGCACCAGGCCCTTTAATAACCAAAGGATTGTTTTTATATCGCTCGGTAGTAAATACAATCATGTTATCGCTACCACTCAGATTATAAAACGGATGGTTGATATCTACTTCTTTCAATGCAATTTCTACTTTACCATTTTCAATCACTGCCATGTAGCGCAATGCAGCTTGATTGGCTTCTGCATATTTTTTCAACTTTTCATATTCGTCATTCAATTCAGGTAGGCGATCCATGAATTCAGCCACACTTACGTTGCGCAAATTTTCAGGTACTAAATTTTTCACTTTAATATCATCCAGTTCCATTTGCAAGCCACTGTCTCTTGATAAAATAAGTGCTTTCCGGGCAACATCCAAACCGGATAAATCATCGCGAGGGTCGGGCTCAGTAAAGCCTTTTTCTTTTGCAGTAAGTACCACATCACTGAATTTTAAATTGTCTTTGTAGGTATTAAAAATAAAAGACAAAGTACCCGAAAGCACTGCTTCTATTTTTAAAATTTCATCACCCGAATTCATCAATGATGCCAACACCCCAATAACAGGAAGCCCCGCTCCTACATTGGTTTCATACATAAAATGTACGTTGGCTCGTTTAGCCAGCTCACGGAGTCGGTTATATTTTTCCTGACTTAAGGTATTGGCTATTTTATTTGGTGTAACGATATTTATACTTTTCTTCAACAATTTTTCATAATACTCCACAACTTGCTTACTTGCTGAGCAATCAATCAATACGGAATTGGCAAAATTGAGATCGATTAATTTTTCAGTAAAATGCGCCAAATTTGATTCATCTCCATTTTCATTTAATTCATTTTCCCAATCAGACAAATCTATACCATTACTATCAATCAACATTTTTTTAGAATTGATAATTCCGGTAACATTGATGAGAATATTTTTTTCATTTTTTAGAAAATCAAATTGTTTTCTGATTTGGTTTAGCAGCGTTTTGCCGATTAAGCCTGTTGGTCCTACCAAAAATACGTTGATGGAATGTTTGTCGGTTGAGAAAAAGATTTCGTGCAATGCATTCAAAGCTTTTGCTTCATTGTGTTTATCAATGACTGCTGTAATATTTAGCTCAGAAGAACCTTGTGCTATGGCTTTTACATTAATACCGTTATTTCCTAATGCTTTAAACATCTTAGCAGAAACACCCGGCACGTTCGACATATTTTCGCCGATTACGGCTATAATAGAATTGTTGATTTCGACAACCAGTGGAGCTATATGTTTGCTTTGTATTTCATAACGGAATTCTTCTTCAACCGCTTTATGTGCTTTCTTGATTTCGTTGGGCAAAATACCGAAACAAATAGAATGTTCTGACGAGCCTTGTGTAAGAAAAATGATATTGATTTGTGCTCTTGACAATGCACTGAACAAGCGCGATGCAATACCTACCACACCGACCATACCGGTACCCTCCATGCGCAAGACTGCAATATCAGAAATAGAAGAAATGCCTTTGATGGCGTTATTTGATTTACCGGATTCTTTTGAAATAAACGTGCCGGGATGTTCTGGGTTAAACGTGTTTTTTATAATAATCGGAATATTCTTGATATAAGCAGGTTGTATGGTTGGCGGATAAATTACTTTAGCACCAAAGTGCGATAACTCCATAGCTTCCTTATAGGATAACATGGGCACAGTAAATGCCTGATCTACCCGACGAGGATCCGCTGTAAGTACACCATCTACATCTGTCCAGATTTCAATAACATCTGCCTTTAGTGCCGCTCCAAAGATAGCAGCGGTATAATCTGAACCTCCTCTGCCAAGCGTAGTAACCGTACCATGTTCATTAGCACCTATAAATCCGGTTATAACTGCAGTGCCATGTATTGCTTCAAAAAAGTCGAGTATATTTTTATTGGTTTTGTCAAAATTTACTTTTGCAGAAAGATAGTTTGAATCGGTGCGTACCAGCTTGGTGGCATTTACATAAATTCCTTCCAATCCTGCATTACGCAATGCTCCGGCAACGATAAAGCAAGAAAAACGTTCGCCGTAAGAAACCAACTGGGCTAATGTTTTTTCTGATAGTTCTCCTAAAAGGTGTATGCCTTTTAGAATGTCTTTTACATTTTCCATACTGTCGAAAAATTCTTCCAGCATCACCGATTTTATCTCATTATTACTCACTAGTTCTTCAAGCGCAAGGCGATGTCTTTCTTTAAAACTTTCAAATATTTCGAGATAGGTAGTGTTGTCTTTTTTCTCGGCTAATTTTCCCGCATTAATCAGCTGGTCGGTTACTTTACTAAATGCAGAACAAACCAAAACCAGATCCTCATGGTTTTCTTTTTCTTTCCGGATGATGTCAATAATCATACGAATAGTTTGAACTGAGCCTACGGATGTGCCACCAAATTTTAAAATCTTCATAAATAGAATATATTAAATAATAAGCTGAACGGATATTCAGCTTTAAACAAAAATACGTAAAGGCTTATAGATTTGCTCTCGGATTAAGTTGAACAGGCATTAAGGATAAATTAAATTTATTAAATACGGATAAGGTGTTGCCACTACGTGGCTGGTAATTAAATCATGGCATTATCTAATCAGTTAATTGAAGATAGCTCATTTTTTTACGGCTTTAATGCGTTGCGCTTTGGGTGTTTTGAGTTTTGCCGGAATTTTTCTTTCTACTTTCTGCGCCTTGGCAAACACTTTCTTTTTATCTTCTTTCGGGTCAAAAAGCATACCGGTACACAAACAATTTTTTCGATGTGTACGACTTAAAATATCAAAATTTATGCAGCTTTGACAACCATTCCAAAAAGCATCATCCTGTGTTAGCTCGGAAAAAGTAACCGGACGATAGCCTAAATCAGAATTGAGCTTCATTACAGCCAGACTGGTTGTGATACCAAATATCTTTGCATTCGGATATTTTTTTTGCGTGTATTCAAAAACAAATTTCTTGATACGTTTGGCAAGTCCGTGGTGTCTGAAATTTTCTTTAACAATCAAGCCTGAATTAGCCACGTAGTTTTTGCCTTCCCATGTTTCGATATAACAAAATCCGGCAAGCTCTCCTTTGTTTGTCTTAGCAATAATTGCTTTTGATTCCAGAATTTTTAATTCAAGGTATTTCGGATCGCGTTTGGCTATCCCTGTTCCGCGTTTTTTTGCAGATTCTTCATATAGATTACATAACTCTTGCACATAGACCAAATCGTCTGCATCGGCAATGTTCACATGAAATGAAATTGGTTGATTTTTCAAGGTCAATCATTCTGATATGTACAAATATAATCGGAAGCTTGTAAAATGAATGTTATAAAATAGTAGCATCATTTAGACATTTTAACAAGTTAAACTATTAAAATCCTTATTTTTGCAATTCAAAATAGAGTATGATTAATTTTCTTTCGTTTGTTATACATTGGAATGCCAACCCTGTAATAATACAAATTACAGATTCTTATGGCATTCGTTGGTATAGTTTATTATATGGATTGGCATTTTTATTAGGCTATTATATATTGCAATGGGAATTTAAAAAAGAAAATAAAAATCCTGAAGGAGCTGAGGAATTGCTGATGTACATGTTTTTTGCGGTATTGATTGGTGCACGCTTAGGACATTGTTTTTTTTACGATTGGGATTATTACAAAGACCATCTGCTTGAAATTCTTCAGGTGTGGAAAGGCGGATTAGCCAGCCACGGTGCTGCCATAGCTATTCCGATTGCCTTATATCTATATAAACGCAGACATCCGGATCAATCGTATCTTTGGATTATCGACAGGGTATCTATTCCAACAGCACTTGGTGCATCTTTTGTCAGATATGGCAACTTCTTCAATCACGAAATTGTGGGGATACCCACGAATAATCCCAACTGGGGCGTTATTTTCATGCAATGCACGGAAGACAACGGCATTCCTACACCTCGCTATCCTGCACAATTATTTGAGGCTTTCCTTTATGATTTTATCTTCATTGTGTTGTTGATTATGTATAAAAGAGCAAACTATAAACCTCGTGAAGGTACATTAATGTCTGTTTTTCTGTTCATCATGTTTATTGGAAGATTCTTTATAGAAAGTGTAAAATACGATCGCAATCCGTTTCATTTCGGCAGCTTCACATTTACGCATGGTCAATTACTGAGTATTCCATTTATCATTGCAGGATTTTTCATCTTTTACCTTTCAAGAAAACAACCTAAACAGGATACACCGGCATAAGTAATTGCCATTATTTGTTGAGCAGATTATCAAGCTATAATCAGGCTTAGTAAATGTGTGATGTCATTTGCATTGACTTGATGTCATATTTATCAATTAAGCTTGATTATGCATTTACAAGTAATTTTGTATATTAGAACTTCATAAATTGCGATATGGATAATTTTGCCAACGACCAATTTAGAATTTACAGCGATGGAATAAAAAAAAGCTTCCCGGATTTAAGTTATGCTAAAATCATGGAATTGATTCCTCATTTTGAATTTCAGCAAATCTCCAAAAGATCAGAGATTATTAAAACCGGGCAATTTTATGGTAAAATTGTGTTTGTTATCGACGGTCTCTTCCGTGCTTATTATAAGTACAATGATATAGAAAACACCTTCTGGTTCAGAGAAGAGTTTACTGTTTTTGCCTCTCACAGAAGTATCTTACAAAATAAGCCATCTACCATATCCTATCAAGCTTTAGAAGATTCTATCATAGCAGTGATTGATTATTCTGTATTAAAAGAATTGGCAAAAAATGATGCAGAAGTGGGTAAAAGCATCATGATTGTTTTGGAAAGTTTAATACTCGAATTGATTGATCGGGTAGAAGAATTTATCACCCTCAATCCTGAGCAGCGATATTTATATTTTTTAGAAAAACATGACAAAGTAATCAACCGTGTGCCACAGCAACAACTGGCATCTTATATCGGTATTACACCTGAATCTTTCAGTCGATTAAAAAGCAGAATGATGTCAAAATAGCCTGCTGTTTTATAAAAATGTTAAACAGACTTCCTTACCCAAAGTTAATCTATCGGTTTCTGATTGGCATTAATTTTACTTTACAATAAAAAGTAAAACATGGCAGCTCCCATTTTCAATGAAATTCGCACACAGTTAAACAACATGCTGTTTAATACTAAAGCATCGTATTATTTTGAGCCTTTGGTCGAAAAATATTTTCCATCCAAATCACTTGTTTCAACTAAAGCAACAGTTGTTTCTGTAAATAAGGAAAACGAAAATATGCTTACCATCAAATTGAAACCAAACAGAAAATGGAATGGCTTTATAGCCGGACAGTATGTTGAAACACAGCTAAAAATCAATGCCGTAAATTATACCCGTATATTCAGCATTTCTTCATCGGAAGATGAATATAAATCTTCCGGAACGATAACACTTACCATACAAAAACAGGATCAAGGCAAGGTAACACCCTGGCTGTTTGAAAATCTGGAAGTTGGCAGTATAATAAAAATAAGTGATGCCAAAGGCGAATTTATTTTACACGATAAAAACAGACCCGTTTTGATGATTGCCGGAGGAAGTGGTATTACTCCATTTTATGCTATGCTGCAAAAATGTGCAAATGAAAACACGAATGCAGTGTTGCTTTATTATGCAAAAGACAAACAGCATATTTTCAGAAATAAGTTGGATAAATTGACGCTTAACAAACAAATCACCGTCCATTATATGTCATCAACTACTGAAGGCAGACTTTCCAAACAGCAGTTAGAAAAATATTGTCCTGATTATTACTTCAGACAAGTTTTTATTTGTGGTCCAAATACGATGATAAGTGACACAACAATGCTATTAAAGCATAACAGCGTAGATGCAGACAACATCTTTTCAGAATATTTCAAGCCTGTTTTGTATCCTGTTCATTTTAAGTTCAATAAAAATAAATCCAAAATAATATATAAAAACAAAGAAATATATACAGCCGGAAGTAAAACCATACTGGAGCAACTGGAAGCACATGGTGAAAATCCGAAACACGGATGCAGAATGGGCTTATGCAAGGAATGCCAGTGTACAAAAAACAAAGGCATAGTCTACAATACATTAACCCAAAAATTTTCAGAAGCCACACCCGAAACCATACAGATTTGTGTTTCCATACCTGTAGGCGATGTAGAAATAATCTAATCAAAAATAAAATATATTATATGAATACGCATATACCAACTAAAGAACAATTAGCCGGATTTGAGAAAGAGCTGGATGCACTTAGAGCTGTTACAATTTCACAATTGGGCGAGTATGATGAAAAACATATCAAGCGAATTATTTTAGTGCAACGCTATGCTGAAATAAGCGGCAGAGCCTTATTGCAGTTCGGACTTTTTCCACCATTTTGGTTAGCCGGAACTGCTTTATTGTCTGTATCAAAAATATTAGACAATATGGAAATTGGGCATAACGTCATGCATGGACAATACGACTGGATGAATGACCCGACTATCCACTCCTCCAACTTTGAATGGGATACGGCATGTGCTGCCAAATCATGGCGCAGAACACATAATTTTGAACACCATACATTCACGAATATTATAGGCAAAGACCGTGATTACGGATATGGCATTTTGCGTATGGATAATACGTCTCCATTTCAAAAAGATGACTATTTCAATTTACTGAAATTTGCCTTGCTATCTGCCTTTTTTCAGTATGGCGTAGCCTTACACGAGCTGGAATCTGACAGAATTAAAAAAGGCGAAATTCAACTAAAAGACAAACGAAATTTTCTTAAAGATTTGGCAAAAAAAGGTGGTCGGCAAATAGTTAAAGATTATGTTTTCTTCCCGGCACTCGGAGCCTTAACCGGGTCAACTCTTCCCGTTTTAGCCGGGAATGCCGTGGCCAATTTAGTAAGAAACTTGTGGGCTTCCACGGTTATTTTTTGTGGTCATTTTCCCGAGGGCTCGCATACCTTTGATGA
>DAOQII010000047.1:0-12549 GCA_035339455.1 Chitinophagales bacterium | reverse complement strand
CTGAAGATCTGTCTGACTATCCTGAAACTGACGGAGTCGTAATTAATTATAAATATTTCGGCACTACCGGCACTTCCACTTCCCCATATAATTTGGGCAGGACAGCCACTCACGAAATCGGGCACTGGCTGGGGCTGGAACATATCTGGGGAGATGATGCAGACTGTTCGGGAACGGACAATATTGATGACACCCCCAATCAGCAGACAGAAACTTATGGCTGTCCGTCAGGAGAAAAAACGGATAATTGCACGACAAATTCGCCGGGCATTATGTATCAGAATTATATGGACTATACTGATGATGCGTGTATGAATATGTTTACCTTACAGCAGGCAAGCCGGATGCGAGGCATCTTACAAACTATTCGTTCCAGTATCGCAACTTCCAACAAATGCTCTACTACAACGGCAGTTTTACAATCAAATTCGCCTGACTTTTCTGTTTATCCCAATCCGGTGAACCGCTATGTCCGATTTTCCGGATTGCCGAATTCAAATGAAAAGTTTGAACTTGAGTTATTTGCCATTGATGGGAAATTGCTTTATACAACAAGCATCAATAATACTTTAGACATGATTGAGTTGCCTGAGCTTGAAAATGGAAACTATCTAGTAAAACTCAGCAATAGCCGTTCGGTTTATGTGGCCAAAATATTGGTGCGCAAATAACATCCTGTGTTTGGGACATGCATTTTACTTAAAAAATGTAATTAAATTGAAATTATATATTACGAACTTATACAAAAATGCAACTAAAAAAAGCATTTGTGAAAGACAAGGCAATTTTTATCAGCCGATTGGCAACAACTTTAGCCCTGCTGATTTTTGATTTTACTTCTATTCTCAAATAATAGGAACTGTATCTTTCACAAACCTAACTCTTTTTTCGGTCTGGTTAGATATATTTCATTTAACCTGTTGTATGGTTTGAATTAGTAATTCATCTTTCTAATTCCATTGATTATTAATATTAAACTCTGTCACTTTTTTTCTTAGTCAAAAAAAGTAACCAAAAAAGACAAGGCAAAACGATCGTTCTACGCGCATACCTACGCTTAGCTACGCGTTTTGCCAACCCACGCTTCTTTACACGCTGCCAATGCAACTCTCATTATTTTATTTTCCAGTAGTTTGTTTTAAACCACATAACGGGTTTCATTTTGTTATTTTTATTAATCTTTACCGAATTATTTTGAACATAATATAATAAAAAAACCAGATGCTGTTAATTTCAGATCTTAGCAAAAAAATGTTGCTCTTTTATCAAGAGCTATTCACTTATTTTCTTCTAATACTGAACAAGGATAATCTACTTTCTGGTATGACTTATATCCTGTAATGGCCAATTATTTTCCACCAGAATAAGACATCAGCTTCTTTTGTTCCGCTACCGATATTATGAAAAATCAAAGGAGTATTTGATTCACTAACCTTATCACTGACCATGCCGATATGATAGAGACCATTGTCTAACTTCCATGCTACAATATCTCCGGCTTTGTAATCTTCATTTACGGTGGAGAGCACAACCGCCTTTCCTTTCAATTGCAAGTAGCACATAATATTGGGTACTCTTCGATGGTCAATATTTTTGTCGGGCTGGGTAGAATGCCAAATATTTGGGTAACTATTAAAATGTTTACTGATGTCTGTGTGTATTTCTTTTTGCAAATCAATATCTATAGCCCGAAGGGCACGTACGATTACATCAGCACAAACGCCTGTTGTGCTGTCAACGTCTCCGTTTGGAAAGGGTATTGCCACATAAGCCGGATTGTATGAAGTAGTAATTTGTGCTTGTCTGTTAAGGTTGTTTATCAGGGCAAGTTGTTTATTGCTGAGCTTGACTTCTGCTTTAGGATTATCGGCAAGAGTTGCAGATGTTGATTTGCAGGAGTCTGAGAATCCTGAAAGCAAGAAAATACAAATAAAATACACTTTTGCCATGCAAGAACAAACGCAAATCGGATATGAATCGTCTATTCTTTTGGTTAATAAATGTAAATTATGCTATGCCCCCTTGTGCAGCTTGATTTATAATATTTACCACATAGATGCATAGATTTTTTTAAAATAACGTCCTCACAATAAAAAAATGAAATGAGAATAGAAAAATATAGGAATCGTCTTTGGCGATACTATGTTTTTGATAGACAATCTAAGCTAAATTTATACCAAACAACTATTTAACCTGAGTTCGGGTTAAGAAAATTAAGGTGAAAAAAATAGTTGATTTCTCATTTTTTCCTCCAACTTAACAAGGAGGAGGAATTAAAAGGAGGTGGTTCTATATAAAAAATCAACTATTTTTTTAATGAAACGCTTATCCCGAACTCAGGTATTTAAGATTTAAACGGCTATAATTCTATGGGTTTTAAACCGCCAAATGAATTATTCTTTAATATAAAGTGTCTTGTCCTGACTTGTCCCCAGTAAATTTAGTGCGGTCATAATCTATTGACAATCAACTGTATGGTATTTTAAAGCACTAAAAATACCGCACTAAGAGGTATATTTGGATATGAAAATCAGGGTAGTCAAGACCGCCTCACAGGCAAATGCCGTGCATGTTGTACAGTATCAATACGGCAAAAGAAGGGTGATGCAGCACTTTGGCTCTGCCCATACGGAAACGGCACTAAATGATTTGCTGATATTGGCTGAGGAATGGATTAAAAATTACAGCCACCAACTTTCTATTTTTGCTGACGAAAACCCCAACCAAATTTTACACCTCAACCACAGTACCTTTTTGGGAGTCAAATACCGCTTTTTTCATCAGCAAATTGCAATGATACAAACCGCCATTGGCTTGGATGACCTGCCTTCAGTATTGAATGATTTGGTAGCGGTGAGAATCTTTGAACCCGCCTCCAAACTACGTTCTCTGGATCTGATGGAGCAGTATTTCGGCATCCGCCATAGCCGTAAAGCGTTTTACAAATTTGCTCCAAAATGTATTGAACTAAAAGACTTGGTAGAAGGTAAAATATTGTCCTTTGCCAAGGCGCATTACGCCTTCAGTTACGACCTATTGTTTTATGATGTAACCACGCTTTATTTTGAGACATTTGAGCAAGACGAACTACGGAAAAACGGGTTTTCGAAAGACAACAAATCCCAGCAACCCCAAATTTTGGTAGCACTGATGGTAAGCAAAGAAGGTTTTCCGGTAACTTATGAAATCTTTTCCGGTAACACGTTTGAGGGAAAAACGATTGTCCCTGTCATTAATGATTTCATTAAAAGAAATGGTGTAGAAAACTTTACTGTAGTGGCAGATGCCGCCATGATTAGCACAGCAAATGTGAACCTGCTGGCACAAAACAAGATTAACTACATTGTGGGAGCAAGATTGGGCAATGTGTCGGCAGAATTGTTGCAAGACATCAATAAAAAATTGAGGAGGGAAGACGGCAAAAACATCCGCATCAAAACAGAAAGCGGAGATCTGATTTGCACTTATTCAGCCGTCCGATACCGTAAAGATAAATACGAAATGGAAAAGCAGATAGAAAAGGCGAAGCAGGTGGTGGAAAAACCCTCAAAAAGCAAAAAACTAAAATTTACCCAAACTGACGGGCAACAAATATCGCTCAACGAAGCTTTGATTGAAAAGACCACCAAGCTACTCGGCATAAAAGGGTATTACACCAATCTTGACGAAGCCATTGCAAACAATGCAATTATCATAGAACGCTACCACGAACTGTACAGGGTAGAACAGGCTTTCAGAATATCCAAAAACGACTTACAGACCCGTCCTATTTTCCATTTTAAAGAAGAACCTATCAAATTACACCTACTGATTTGCTTTATGGGCATTAGTGATAGCAAAACACATCGAACTGAAAACAGCAATATCCATCCGTAGATTTATAGACGAATCGAAAAAAATAGTTGACGGAGAAATACTAAACCTCATAACCAACAAAACAATTACCGTAAAGGCACAACCAACTCCCAAAATGAAACACCTAATAGAAAAATTAAACCCACCGCACTAAATGGGACAAGTCAGGAAAAATCAACTATTTTTTTAATGAAACGCTTATCCCGAACTCAGGTATTTAAGATTAAACGGCTATAATTCTATGGGTTTTAAACCGCCAAATGAATTATTCTTTAAGATAAAGTATCTTGTTTTTAGGGTATTTAACAGCATATCCAAATTGAAGTTTCTTCTCTTTTGTAGGTTCAACAAAGATCTTCCATGTCAGTTTTCCGGTAGTCTCATCTAAATCAGCTTCCTGCTTTTCCAGTAAGTCTACTTTTATTTCTTTAGTAGTTGAAACGGGAATCTGATCATAGATGGTCAAATCTATAGGTTGTTTCTTGTTGTTGCGAATAGAAATTGAGAACGAATTATTGATGACCTTATCCCCTGATAAAAATTGTTTCTTACTGAATTCTTTTACCTTCTCTCTGTTAATCACAATATTTTTATCGCGACCTAATGAGAGCATAAGTGTATCTTCAGTAATGGCAGGGTTGACTAGAGTACGTCCGACATAATTGTTTTGGAAATACAAGTTTGCCTCTCCGGCTAACAAATTCAGATTTTCCCAATTAGTTATATTTGCAGTAAGAAATACACTCTTATCTAATTTTGGAATTGCGTAATATTTATAAATCGGTTTTACTGTTTCTGATTTTATTTCAACGATATTCTCCTTATTGTCACCATTAATCGTGTATGGGTTTTTAATAACAAAATTGACATCAATCGGAGTTAGCATTTCCTCCATATCAACGGCATCCGTTTCATAGATGATTTTATTTGATGCTCCGGGTGAACCTGCATATTTCTTTTTGCGTTTAATACTCAAAGCACTTACAACTACTTCATCTAAAGCAGCTCCGTCTTCTTCTAAGCCGAGATTTAGAAATTCAGAGACAACAGGAACAGTAATTGTTTTGTAACCCACATAACTAATTACTACCTGTTTTTCCCCCTGAGGTAATTGTAAACTAAAAAAGCCATCTATATCCGTTACAGTACCTACCGTGGTGCCTTGTACCGTTACATTTACACCAATTAGTGCTTCTCCTGTCTTATTATCAATTATTTTACCACTCACTTGGCTATATTGTGGTAAAGTACTGATGTCCACATTTTTGTACGCATCATTTAAGTTTCTATAGTCTTTCAGATAGTTATTAAAGTATAAATACCAAGTTCCCAGATAAGGCAATTGAGCAGTTGATTTTGGTTCAGAGGTTGACAAAGTAAGTTGTACATCCTTCCAATCTTCTGTTGTGTTTTGTTTTATTTTAGCTTTATAGTCAATATGTAATGGCTCGTTTACATCACTAACTCTTAAATCATAAAAGAGTGTCCAGGATGCCTGACTCTCAAAATACGTTAACTGAAGGCTGGTCTTTTGTGAAGTGGCTGAAGAAAGGCTAACCCAAATCTCACTGGTTGCTCTGGTCAGTTTGCTTTTTGCTTCTTTTTGCTGTAAAGATAACCTGTTTTTAAGATCTTGTAATTTATCAATTTTGGCATTTATTTCAACTTGTTTTAGTTTTACTTCTGTCATTTTAGCCAGATGTAAATCAGCGACTTCTTTTAGATCCTCTGCCTTTATGCCGGTATTGCTGCCTCCAATATATTGATTCTTTATTAACATATTCTGTTGTTCTATATATGCAGTAAGAAGTGCATTTTCCTTAGCTAATACTTGCTGAACTGAATCCATCTTAGACTGGATTTCAGCGATTTCATCTGCCTTATTTTTCTCTTCCAGATAGTTATATTTATGCTTTACGGATAAAATAGTATAATTGCCATTGCCTATCACTTGAATGCTGTTTATATCTATACTTGACGATAAATTTTTAAACACAATTTCATTAGTGCCGGATTGTAATTGAACATTGCCCTCTCTGTTGATTTGTGCACCGGAAGGATACAAAATGATATCTGAAATTTTATGTGAGACAATCTTTGGATTTTCTGCCTGCAAATAGAGAAAAAAAACAAAGCAAAGTATGAGTAAACTGAATCTTTTCATATTTTAGAATTTAGTGTAATTTATATAAATATCCCTGATCGGGTGTGAATTTTATATTAATTACTAAATTCAGCAACCCATCTCATCTCAGTTTATCATTCTGCTTATGCCTGTCAGCATCTCTGGTAGTTTTTTTGGCTAAATTCTTTTCGAAAGCTTCTGTCAGATTTACTCCGGTTTGGTTCGCAATGCAAATCAGCACAAAAAGCACATCTGCCAGTTCATCGCCCAAGTTTTTATCCATATCCGATTCTTTGAAAGATTGCTCTCCGTATTTTCTAGCCATTATCCTGGCTACTTCACCTACTTCTTCCGTTAAAATTGCCATATTGGTCAACTCGTTGAAATAGCGAACACCATATTCTTTTATCCAATTATCAATAGATAGTTGTGCTTCTTCTAAGGTCATACTTTCAGCTTTTTCTAAAAATAAAAGTTATTTCGCTATTTTTATCCTGAATTTTTCTTGGTTTAGCAATAATAATGAAAACAATATTAATCACGGGAGCGACATCAGGTTTTGGAGAAGCGGCAGCACATAAATTTGCTGCAAACGGCTGGAATCTGATTATTACGGGAAGAAGGAAAGACAGACTGGCAAAGACAGAAGAAGAGCTAAAGTCCAAATTTGGCATAGCGGTACTGAGCTTATGTTTTGATATCAGAAATCTAAAAGAAGTACAGAATGCTATTCATTCTTTGCCTAATGACTGGAAAAATATTGATTTATTGCTCAATAATGCCGGGCTGGCTGCCGGCAGAGGTCCAATTCAGGATGGATTATATGAAGATTGGGAACAAATGATAGATACTAACGTGAAAGGTTTGCTCTATATGATTCGAGAGGTTTCACCACTTATGATAAAACGTCAAACAGGACATATCATCAATATCGCCTCGCTGGCAGGCTGGGAAGCTTATGGCGGTGGTAATGTCTATTGCGGTACCAAACATGCAGTGCGTGCAATTTCTCGCAGTGCCCGCATCGATTTATTACAGCATAATATACGAGTATCTGTTGTAAGTCCAGGGGCGGCCGATACTGAATTTAGTCTGGTAAGATTTAAGGGTGATAAAGAAAAAGCGGATGCTGTTTACGAAGGGTTCAAGCCATTGCAAGCTGAAGATGTGGCAGAGAGCATTTATTTTATGGCCACCCAGCCACCTCATGTTAATATAGAAGAAATTTTTATACTGCCGACGGCACAAGCCACGGCAACAATTGTTCATAAAAAATAATAGTTATGGAAGAACAAACAACTCAAATACCCGTCATGATATATTCGGAAGCCACACCGAATCCGAATACCTTGAAATTTGTAACCAATAAAGTCCTATTCTTAAATGACAGCGTAGATTTTTTTTCAGCTGAAGAAACACAAGAAGCTCCGCTGGCACACGAACTTTTTGCCTTTAACGGAGTAAAGGGTGTTTTTATCAGTAATAACTTTATTTCTATCAACAAAGAAGATGAAATATTGTGGGCTGAATTGATGATACCTTTAAAGGATTTTATCAAACAATATATTTCAACCGGGAAACCCTTGTTCACAGAGCAATTCATAAAGCCTGAACGCACGGCATCAAATGCTGTAGCAGATGACGATGAAGATGTAGTAATCCGCATCAAAGGAGCATTGGATAAATACGTGAAGCCGGCTGTGGAAATGGACGGTGGCAATATCTCCTTTGTTCGTTTTGAAGACGGCTTACTGGTATTACAGCTTCAAGGTTCTTGCAGCGGCTGTCCATCATCAACCATTACTTTGAAACAAGGCATCGAAAACCTGATGAAACGCTTTATACCTGAAGTTCGGGAAGTAGTGGCAGAGAATGAATAATCAAAACCGCTTATTTATCTTATTTTATCCATCTTGCATATTGTTCTATGCAATATGAAAGTCTGTTCTCTAGATAAGTATTTGCTCCGACTAATTTTGTGAGAATGAGCACTGCTTCATCGCAGTAAGCACTAATCTTATTTATATTCCATTGAGCAGGTGGTGGTTGCAGATTGGTAATTCTGTCAGCTAATTTTACACTGGCTACCGTAGACCCTTGTTGCTTTATCCTGTTTAGCGAATCCGGCATTTGTTCGTTTTCAGGTAATAGTTTATTCTTTGTCAGAGAAAGTACGGCATTGGCCACTAAATCACCGAATATTGATTTCAATTCTTCCATATCGGTTGGTGTGTCTTCTAACACATCATGCAACAATGCCACCTGAACGGCAAGATTAATATCCGGTATAGGCTGATGCTGATGTGCTATTAGTATTTCCATAGCCACATTACTTAAATGGACAACATAAGAAATAGTTGTGCCTGTTAAATACTGACCAGCCATCGAATGTTTTTCCCCGGCAAATAAAATCGTTTTTTGGTAAATTTCCTGTAAGCGGTTCGGTTCCATCTTGTTCTAAAAATACGTTTTATCTTTTACAAAATTGACGTGCGTGTTAGTCATCCTTTCTTATCTTAAGCAGAATACCTTATTTTTGCAACATGGATACAGTAAAAATCATTGAATTTCCGCGCGATGCCATGCAGGGTATCAAAGAATTTATACCTACAGATCAAAAGATTGAATACCTGAATGCCTTATTAAAAGTGGGCTTTCAGACGATAGATTGTGGCAGCTTTGTATCAGATAAAGCCATACCGCAAATGGCGGATACACGTATTGTGCTTTCCCAGCTAAAGCTGGACGAAACAGATACTTTATTGTCTGTTATCGTAGGAAATAACCGCGGTGCGGAAGAAGCCGGCGATATGGATGAAATTACTTACGTTGGCTATCCGTTTTCAATTTCCGAAACATTTCAGACGCGCAATACCAATTGCACCCTAGAGGAGTCATTATTGCGTGTAGATGAAATTCAAAATACCTGTGCCATACATGGCAAAACATTTGTTTGCTATATCTCCATGGCGTTTGGAAATCCATACGGTGATTTTTATGATCCGGCATTGGTAGAACATTGGGTGGACAGGTTGCTGGAATTAGGCATTACTAAATTCTCTATTTCAGATACAATAGGCGCAGCAACACCGGAATTAATTACAAGTGTATTCACCACATTAAAAGAAGATTTTCCGGAAATAGGATTTGGTGCGCATTTTCATACCACACCTACAACCTGGGAAGAAAAAATACAAGCTGCATGGGATGCAGGCTGCAACAGATTTGACGGTGCTATAAAAGGTTATGGCGGATGCCCTATGGCTAAGGACGAGCTTACGGGCAATATGCCCACCGAAAAATTACTGGCATTTTTTGACGAACGCAATATTAAACACGGATTAGACAAAGAAGCTTTTATTGAAGCCATGAGTCTTGCCAATAAAATTTTCGGCAAATACGCTTAATAAGACTACACCGTTTTATTCTTCTTTTCTTTGATTTGTTGCAGACACCAAACCATACCGCAACTTGCCAGCAAGATATAAAATGGCATACTCGGCAATCGGTAGCGGGCGTACGAAATAATACCACTTATCAGTACAAAATATCCGGCTGAGCCCAATAAAAACAACATCAATAAGGTTTGTTTTTCTTTTATCATACGCCATACACCAATAGCGGCAAAGCTGTAGACTACTGCCAGAAACAAAGCAACATATAATCCCAGGAGTATCTCATATATAGTTTTTTGTTTGAAAAACTTTTGTATCAGTACGAATACACCATTGGTATATTTTTCTTCTTCTGTAAATTTTTTAGCGGGCAGCCGTAATACATCAGTCAGGCTCTGTGTACCTAAACTCAAATGAATTTTTACTGTTCCGGTTAAATGCGTTTTGAGGTAGTCCGGAAAATGAGCAGATAAAATTTCATTTGCCATTTCGCCGTCCAGTTTTTCTTTCAAAAAGGGATTACTGTCGTACCTCCATCCTCTTTTTTGCAGTTCAGTTTCAAATGATTTATTGATTTCTTCAATGGTTTTATGTTGACGCTTTGCTTCATAATAACTGGCATTCCAGAATAATAAATTATACCCTTGTATATTAGATACTTTATAAGCACCGTACAGTTTATAATTTCGCAAACACCAAGGTGCGATAGTAACATAATAACATGCGAGCAAAATAAAAGTATAACTAAATGCCTTTTTCTTGTTTTGCATAAAGAAATAAATGAAAGTAAAAACAGCCACACAAAGCACATAATATTGAGAGATGGGTCGTATCAGTGTGGAGATACCTAACAAGATACCCGCTATGCACAGTTGCACCAGTCGGTTTTGTTTTATGCTGAGTAAAAACAGATAGAGCGCAGATAAAAAGATAAAGGTATACAGTGTTTCTGTAAGCAGATAGTAGATATACACGATATGATGCAAATCGATAGAAAACAAAAAAGCAGCAATATTTCCGGCAGCCATCCCAAATAATAATTTGCCACATCTATACATCAGCATTATCGAACCTAAATTGATAAATATTTGAAGAAAAAGAACATACTTTGGCGACTCGCCAAAAATTAAATAAACCAAACTCACGAAGAAAGGATAGGCAGGTGTACGGAAAGCATTGCCACAAAAACTGAATTCATTTTTTATACATAATGCCAGCTGGTGATAGCCCAAGGAATCAAAAATGAGAATGACACGATTCAGCATATCTGTATTCCATGGCTCAAAACGAATAAATAACAATAGCCGGATTATTAAGGCTACACACAATATAATGATAAGCAACCTATGTTCTTTGATAAAAGCAGACTTCACGCTATAAAGATAAAAATTTTTAGTGCATGATGAGGCAGAATCATACTGCATTAAAATATGCACTATTTTTATTTTTTTAACGTAAATAAGAATTCTTAAATTATTTTGACAAATCTTTACAAATAAGATTCGTCATTTTGCAGCATGTATAAATACAGAAACAAGATTAAACTAATCAGCATTTTATTTTTACTCTACTTGTTGTCTTGTAAACTTATGTCAGATTTTTTATTGCGTACAAGAAATTGTGAAATAAAATACGAGCACTATTTTCCTAATGAACTTGTTGACGAAGTACAAATCAACACCGAAGATCAACAGCTTATTTCAGCATGGTTTATAAGTAAGGATACATCAAAAGCGGTTATTTTAGCACCGGGCAAAGGACAAAACAGACTAGCCATGATTAATAAAGCACGCTATTATCTAAAGCGAAACTATTCTGTATTAATGCCCGACCTCAGAGCTACAGGAAATAGTGAAGGTGAGTATAATTCATTGGGCTACTATGAACGTTTTGATATTGAAGCTTGCTATGATTTTCTGAGAAAGAAGAATTTTAAGATAATCGGTGCACAAGGCCATTCGCTAGGAGCTGCTGCAATTGTATATACCACACTGGAAAAATACAATTTTGATTTCCTGATACTGGAATCTTGCTATGATAATATGCAGCATGCTTTCGAAAATCGCGTACACCTTTTTTATATGCCGGCATTTTTATTTAAGCCTGTTTGTTGGTTTGGTGAAGCCAAAATAGATATCGGTTTGGATAAGCTGAACCCACAGCAATTAGTAAAAAACATTAAAACGCCTGTTTTGTTTTTATACGGCGATTCAGAATGGCAAATCCCAATAGAAGAGAGCGAAGCCCTATATAATGCATGTGGTTCAACTAATAAAATGAAACACGTTTTTACACATGGAGCTCACGAGGATTTCAGCATTAGGTATAAAAAGGAATATGAACAAACACTAGACAGCTTTCTGGAAAAATATGCTATTGATTAAATAATTACTATGACCACATGATTTTTTCAATATGGAATATGCTTAATGTGTATTGCTTATGATTAATAAAGGTTTGCAGGAATAATTTATTTTCATAAATTTATACATCAAAAACTAAGTATGAAAAAACTGACCTTTATTTCAGTATTGCTGATGCTATTGCATGTTGCTATAGCACAAAACATAGGCATAAACTCCACCGGTGCTGCACCGAATAGCAGTGCCATGTTAGATGTATCCAGCACACAGAAAGGATTTCTTTTACCCAGAATGACTGCGGTACAGCGCAATTCAATCGCATCACCTGCAAATGCGTTAATCGTTTATGATACGGATAGTAGTGCTTTGTTTATGTATAACCTTGCATTAACTAAATGGGAACGTATAACGCCGACCTACAATTTCAATAACTTTATTATGGGCAATAATGCCGGCGATATTTTAGTTTGGAATGGAGCGAACTGGATAGCAACGCCATCGTGCAATATCTTTACGTATCTCTACAAAGATAATGATGGAGATGGTTTTGGTGATGCATGCGAACCCTTACTGGCTTGTGGTACGACTTTTCCTTGTTATGTTTCTAATAAAACTGATTGCAATGATGATAATAATTCAATATTTCCGGGGAATACAGAGCTTTGCAATAATTTAGATGATAATTGCAACGGAAGTATTGATGAAACATTTCCCTTAAAAGGGACTCCATGTACAGTTGGGATAGGTGCTTGTGCGCGAACCGGTATATGGATCTGTAATGGCGCAGGAACTGGGCTTGTTTGCTCTGTTA
>DAOQII010000046.1:0-12605 GCA_035339455.1 Chitinophagales bacterium | reverse complement strand
TCATATACAGCATTCAAAGCAGCTAAATTTTTAGTAGCACTTTGCACTTGAGAATGATATTGAGCTGCATCACCGGAAGCAGATGCTAATTTACTCATTCCGTCAGCAGCAGAAGTAAATGAATCTTTCACTCCGTTTAATGAAGAAGCTGCAGCTTTTGCTGAATTTGCAAATTCATTAGATGCAACTGTAGCATCAGTCATATTTCCCATTTTACCTACATTTTCAGCAAAATGTTTTAAATTATCACCGAAACGGCTAACCAAATTTTGGTCGATTTTTGCAGCCTCTAGCATTTTATCCATTTGCCCTGAAAGACTTGCGCCACCACCGGCTAAATGTGCAGAAATTACTTCATGTCCGTGTTTGTCTGATTCTTTTTCAAAATTTTCGTCATATACATCCAAACCCGGGTAAATTTTTTCCCAATAATAATCAGGCTCTGGTGGAATAAATGCTGATACCAAGAAAATAACTGCTTCAGTCCATAAACCTATTGTAAGCATAAGGTTTGCATAAGGTTTGTGAAGAATTTTTGCCCAAGCGCCGAAAATTACTACTGCAGCACCAATACCAAACAGCATGTTTTTTGCATTTTTACCTGTTTTGGTTTTAAAGAAATTTGCCATAAGAAGTTGTTTTTATTTGGTTAGTTAAAATTTACACTCATTATTTAAACGTAAAAAAATCAATTTTATTATTTACCGAAATCATTCATAGAACGACCCATGTAAGGCAATAAGCAGCGGAAGCCAATATAAGATTTAGCAGAATCCTGATATTCATAAGATTTAGTGCCACATTGCAAGAAATATGCAATATCTTTCCAAGATCCTCCGCGGATTACTTTTCTTTTCATTACATTAGGTTCATCCTCTTTAGCATCATAACGGAAATCCGGTTGTTTATCATGTATAAATGCAACCGCATCATCTTCATAAGCTGTAGAAGTCCACTCTGCTGCATTTCCTGCCATATTATACAAGCCATAATCATTAGGCCAGTATGATTTTGCATTTACGGTATAAAAACCTCCATCTTCAGGATAGTTGCCTCTGCCTGGTTTAAAGTTTGCCAATAAACAACCTTTAGTATTTCTGATATATGGACCACCCCAAGGGTATGGAGAGATGTTTCTTCCTCCGCGAGCAGCATATTCCCACTCATATTCTGTAGGTAAACGGAATTCGTCTACTCTAGCTTCACCGTTTGACAATCGTACATTATTCCATAAGATAGTTCTCCATGCACAAAATGCATTACATTGATCCCAAGTTACTCCTACAACAGGATAGTCATCATAAGCCGGATGGGTAAAATATGCTCTGGTCATTGGTTCATTGTAAGAGTATGCAAAATCTCTGATCCAAACTAACTCATCAGGATAAATAGGAATTTTCTTTCTTTCCATATACTCAGAGCGAGCTTTTGCATTTTTGTCCAATAATGGATGCTCTTTAGCATATTCTTTCCATTTGAACCATGTGTATTCGTAAATTAGTTTACGAGGATCCATTTCTTTGCGACCACCTAACTGATCTGCTTCAGAATAAAACATTGACTCTAACTGTGAGCCTTCTTCTGTAGCACTACCACCTGTTTCCCAATTCATGTCAATTGGCATTTCCCAATTGATTGCTTGTTTTCCATTCTCGCCTTCTGTCAAATGGTCTCCACCTAAAAGCTGATGTGCAATTGAGTCGCGCACATAATTCACAAATTGACGATACTCGTTGTTCGTGATTTCTGTTTCGTCCATGTAGAAACCTACTATAGACATTTGTTTTAATTTGGAGTTAAATGCATAGTTCACATCTTGATCGGACGGACCTGCATGGAAAACACCTGAAGGTACATAAACCATTCCATATGGCAATAAATTGGCATCCCATTTAGGTCTTTCCTGAATACCAACTAACTGACCATCTTGTCCGGTTTTAGCACCTTTACAACTGTAGAGCGTAATAGCTACTACAGTAACTAGAAAGAATTTGAACTTATTCATCGCAGTTGTTTACGTTATTTAAAGCTATAATAAAATGTAAAAATAGTCAAATTATTGTATAGTTGTACACTTGTGATGCTAAAAACTGTAATTTTTTACTCAAAATTTACAAAAACCGTGGATTATTTATGATTTTAGGTTGTTTATATATCTTACTGTTTGGTAATGTGTACTTTAAAGTAATCTCGTGCGTACCTTTATTGACTTTTGCTAACTTATTCAAGTTTAAGTCGTAACTATAAACAATATTCAGGTTTTTAACCGCAGTAATATTTATCACAGGTGAAATTGATTCAAATGTTTTTTTATTAAATCCTCTTACATTGATGCCAATAAGACCATATTTTGTGTACCCTGCCAATATGCTTAAGTCCGTCTGAAACTCTTTAAAATCAGTATAGAAGCTGATGGAGGGACGTAATGCAATATAATCCTTGAATAAAAGTTTACC
This sequence comes from Chitinophagales bacterium, assembly GCA_035339455.1. GTDB lineage: Bacteria > Bacteroidota > Bacteroidia > Chitinophagales > JADIYW01 > JADJSS01. Next base: position 10,149 of record DAOQII010000046.1, on the reverse strand, counting down.
TTGCACAAAGGCATGAAATTCGTTCCCATATTTGGTTTTCAATTCACCGGACTGTCCTTTGAATTTGTCGTTAAAATTAATCAGATTGGAATAGGCAAATCCGACATCAACAAATTTGTGTTGCAAAGCAATTCCCACTGTTAAATTTGGGCGCAGGCTCTTTTGTTTTAATGAATTTAAATCATCATCCGTACTTTCGGGTGTTGTTAGCTTTGATTCGTCCAATTGTGAAATAACAACTCCTGCATTCAATCCTATGCAAATCTTAATTTTATTCTTTATCGGCTGAATAAAATTATATCCGGCATTGAGTGTGGTAATCGTGTAGGCACCCAACATATCTGCACTCACATTTAAACCTACGGCTCCGTGAGCTGCCGGAAGATTAGCATCTGCAAAAAAGTTAAACGTACGAGGTTGTCCTTCCAGCTTTGCCCACTGATATCTGAAATTACCGCCAAAGGTAATACCGTCTTCATGTCCGTAAAATGCTGGATTTTTAACTTGCGGGTTAATCATGTAGTGTGTGGAATTAGGGAAAATTTGTGCATGAACTTGCATGCATACAAATATGCTCATAAAGAAAGTTAGCAAAAATGAGCTTTTCTTCCACATGGTGTAAATATACGAAAGAAAATGAATAAATGTAGGGTTGGATAGAGGACATTTGACAACGAAAAATGAACGGTGAACTATGAACGATGAATGATGAACGGTGAGCAATCCTCCTTAATCAACACTTATTTTCTGCTCATCAGTCCTTTTGTCCAGATGTTTAGTTCGATTTTTTCAGCTCCAAAGCCTTCAAAAAAGCGGGCAATGTTAGCATCAGCACTTCCACAGAAATTAAACTGTTTTTTTTGCTTAATAGCCTGACTAATCAGCTCATGTAATAAAAACACCATTGCACCCGAATTCTTAAACTGGTCATCATAACCGCCCATCAGATAGTAGGCGGATTGTTCATCTTCTGCATAGAAAATACAGGCTAAATGATTTTGCTGCTTGTCTGTACAACTCACTATTTTTCCTGCATTGAATTTTTTACAGACAGTTTGTATTTTTTCAAAATCATGCAAACTCATGTAAGGCTTCAGATTTTTTCTGATAAAAGTTGACATCAGCAATGCATACGCCTGATCAGTATTTTCTGTCTCTACAAGCTTGTACTCGTTTTTAATTACTTTTTTGTACAACCTTGAATGATGTTCACTTAGTTGAAATTTATCCTGAATGACATAAGTGGAATAGCCATGTTTCGTATAGTCTTGATTTGACAAATCCAGATTACTGTATTGAGGTAAAAATTTAAAATATTGCTTCCAGGTGAGTGGCAACTGATCAACTAATTGTTCTAAAATAGTTTGTTGTTCTTCTTGTTTAACATCTTGAAAAAAAAGAACGCTCTGATAAAAACTGAGAAATGGCAAATAAATTCGCTTAGTCAATATATTGCCTTTAATACAATAGGGTAATGCGGCAAGCAATACATCGTTTTCTTTCACGATTACAACATCCCATTTTTTTGAAACGGCATCGAGCCAAAAAGGCTTCAAAAAAACGGGAATTTTATCTGCATGAAAAGCATTACTTGCAATTCGGATATACTCCGTTTTAGCTGGAAGCATCGAGCAATTTTTTTAATTTTTGCATAAGAAAATAAGACAACTAAAAATTGATTATTTAATAGCTTTTACGCCTACATTCCAAAAGAAGAAACTCCAGATATCGCCTTGTTCATCAATAATTTTAGAGGTCGGTTTGCCTTTACCGTGTCCGGCATTTTTTTCTATACGAATTAACAAAGGCACATCATTCTTGCCGTATTCCTGTAAACGGGCAGCAAATTTAAAACTATGGGCAGGTACTACCCTATCGTCGTGGTCTGCAGTAGTAATCAATGTAGCAGGGTATTTTACGCCTGGCTTGATATTGTGGTATGGAGAATACCCTTTCAAATAGTTGAACATTTCAGCACTTTGATCGGAACTTCCATACTCGGGTACCCAACCCCAACCGATAGTAAACTTATGAAACTTAAGCATATCCATTACACCTACAGCCGGAAAAGCCACTTTATACAAATCGGGGCGTTGTGTCATACATGCTCCTACTAATAAACCACCGTTGCTTCCGCCGGATATCCCAAGTTTTTGTTTTGATGTGTATTTCGTTTTAATAAGATATTCTGCTGCTGCAATAAAATCATTAAATACTGTTTGTTTGTTCATCAGCATGCCTGCTTTATGCCATTCTTCGCCATACTCGGCACCACCTCGCAGGTTGGGCATGGCAAATACTCCCCCGTTTTCCAAAAGCAAAATACGCGATGCAGAAAATGTCGGCGACATATTGACACTAAATCCGCCATAGCCATATAAGAGTGTCGGATTCTTTCCGTTTAAAACTATCCCTTTTTTATGTACGATAAACATAGATACTTTGGTGCCGTCTTTGCTTTTATACCAAACTTGTTTTGAAACAAAATCTTCTGGATTGAATTTTAATGCCGGTTTGGCAAACAATTTGGAATATCCCGTTGGAATATCATATACAAAAATTGAATTTGGATAATTAAATGAAGTATACGTATAAGCAATACGTGTATCAGTATATCTGCCGGAAGTAACTTCTATTTCGCCAGCACCGGGCAATGCAATTTCTTTTGCTTTCCTATTGTCATCATACACATACAATTTACTGCTTGCATTCTCCAGATACTTGGAGAACATTTTTTTTCCTGTCATGTAAACGCCATCGAGATAGGCATTTTTTCTTTCTGGTAATATTTTTTTCCAGTTCTTTTTATCCGGGTTTAATGGATCTATAGAAATTAATTGACGATTAGGTGCATCTTCATCTGTCATGACAATAAAATTATCAAACACGACATCTATTATCGAATATTCATTTTTGTTCCCGGTAAATAAAGGTTTAAAATCCCAACCCGGCTCACTAGTTTTTTTCCAGTAAATTTCATTTCCGTAAGTGCCTAATGAGCGATATAAGAACATGTAATTTCCCATTTCATCTGTGGCAACACTATTATACGAAAGTGGCTCACTCGGGTCTTTATATACCAATTCATCTTTATCTTGTGTATCACCGAGTTTATGATAATACACGGAATGAAATTCGTTTTTAGCACTTAATTCCATACCCTCTGCCGGTTTGGGATAACGCGAATAGAAGAAACCGTCTTTATACCAACCTGCATTTGAAAATTTCACCCAATTGAGTTGATCCGCTAATTGTTTTTTAGTTTCGAGTTCATAAATAATAATTTGCTGCCAGTCGCTGCCGGATTTCTGAACGGATATTGCCACATATTTGTTATCGTCTGAAATACCGATAATTTCATAGGTAGTAAGCCCTTTAGGATCTAAGGTATTCGGATTGATAAATTCTTCGGGTGTACCGTTTATCCCATTTTGGATATACGTAATTGCTTGGTTTTGCAGTCCTTCTTTTTTATTGAAAAGGATATATTTTCCGGCAATAACCGGATTATCCAGTTTGGCATAATCATACAATTCTTTATAGCGTTGTTTCAGTTTATCACGATATGGAATTTTTGAAAGATAATCGGATGTAACTTTATTCTCTGCATCAACCCAGGCAGTAGTTGCTGCAGATGTATCATTCTCGAGCCATTGATAGGGATCGCTTACTTCTGTTCCAAAATAGGTATCGGTATGATTTATTTTTGGCGTTTCGGGATATTTAAAAATTTGCTTTGACGGGTTTCCTGCAAAAACATTTACCAATATTTGACTAATTAAAACAAGAAGGCTGATTTTTTTCATGCTGTTTATTTGAAACAAAAATAAGTTTTATTTACGGACAGGCAAAATGAAGCAATGCCTAGTTTTGGGATGCTTATATCTCGTTTTTTGTATATTTAATTCGATTATTCTGTATTTCAAGACTAATTCATCAACTTTATGTGTTATTTTTAAAGATGCATTATCTTTTTTTATTTTTGGTATGCTCGCTATATTTTATTTTTCACAGCTTATTGGCAGATTTGCGAGTGAAATCATTTTTTAAAAAACACTTTCCATTCTTGTTTAGCTATTACAGAATTATTTACAACCTTATTTCTATTTTAGGTTTAATTATACTTGGCTATTTTACCTTACAAGTAACTGACTATTTTATTTTACCCACACTGTTTCTGAAAATTATCGGAATTGTATTTTTGATTCTATCACTCATCCTGTTTTATATTGCTTTCAATGCATTTGATATGTGGGAATTTTTGGGCATATCTTCCAAACATGATACACAATATTCAAACCTAATCGTTGGTGGCATCTATCAATATGTAAGGCATCCATTGTATACTGCCACTATCATTATTTGTATTGCTTTGCTTTGCTTGCATCCCACGTTTGGTGTACTTACTTTCTGCCTGGCTACATTTGTTTATTTAGAAACAGGTACCAGGCTGGAAGAAAAAAAACTAATTGCTGAATTTGGTAATGAGTATATCGAATATCAGAAAAGGGTGAAGAAATATTTCCCTTACCTTTATTAATTATTTTACCATCAAAAAAAAATCTTGAAAAAAAAGGATGCTCGGGTAAGTAAAAGGTTGTATATGCATTTTGGACAGAAACACAGTTTATCATTTTTCAATAGTGGCATTTTTTTGTTTACACTATTTTATTTGCTCACCTTATTGCTCTATTTTGAAAGCAGACACAGCGGCTTTGTAACTGATTATATCGGCTTTGAACAAAATTATGACCATTGTGATTACTGGCATTACTATCATTGCAGTGGCGGAAAAAATTTTCGTTATTTACAACACGCATTTTCTTATCCCATTTATAAATACATCGGCTCTGATTCTCTCATTTGGTATTTACTTTACTGCTTAGCACATGCTCTTACTGCCTTAGTCGGCTATAAAACTTTGATAATGATATTTGCATTTTGGAATAAAGCATTGAGTAAGAAAGCGTCATTTTTTACTGCATTGCTTTTTTTAGTTTCACCATTTCACAATGAAGTATTGGTATGGAGGGTTTGCATTCAGTATATGACAATTTCCATTTGCTTATTTCTTTCAATGCGCTTCTTTCTGCTGGACATTAAAAAAAATAATTTCAAGTATCCTGTTGCGTCAATACTATTGTTTATTATCGGTTTACTTTCGTTGGAGCAGATTATTGTCATGCCTGTTTTTATTTTCTTGCTGAGTATTTTTGTATTCATCATTGAACGACAGAAACCGGTTTTAACACGTATGTTTTCTTGGTATTTCTTACCTCAAACCGGCTTAATCATTTTGTATTTTCTAATGAGTAAAATCGTGTATGGTCAATGGGTCATGCATTATGGCTCAGATACCTTCAAAGGATTTAATTCCATATCTACAGTTTCTAAAATTTATAACTATTTTATTAAGTATTTTGCACTCGTACGATTCTATCCTCACGAATGGAAATCATTCCTTTTTGCTTATATAGAATGTCCTTTAATTACATTATTCTTGATCACATGTACAGGATTGGGTCTGTTTTACCTTTTAAAAAAATTTATACGAGGCAATATTTATTCCGGCACTTTGTTATTGATGATTTGCTTTTATATTGTCTCTCTCATACCCGTTTTACAACTTTATTTTTCTGTTTTATTTTATTGTGAAAATGACAGACTGGGTTATCTCTCTTCTTTTTTTATATTTGGTATCATTGTTTTAATTTTATATAAGCTTCCAATTCTTTTTCGTTATTTTTTACTGCTGATATTGTTTACCGTGAATCTTTTTTTTGCTTATAAAATGTCGCACTTATGGAAACGCTCTACCGAGATTTACACATCCTATTTGACAGCATTTAATGACTATCCTTACAAACAAGTATTTCTTTTAGGAACGCCGGATAACTACCAAGGCATACCCATGATGCGGGCTTATCCTTCAGGCTTGCAAGAGGCGTTACAGTATCGAAGAAAGAAACCTTATACAGGAAAAATGTACGATGTCATGCAATTCAATCAAGTATCAAAAGAGGATGGCATGCATGTAGAACAACTTAATGACAGTACATTAAAAGTCAGTTTTACTCATAACGGGAGTTGGTTTTGGTATTGGGGCATCGGTGCAAAATCATACGAAACCCCGGATGTGAAAGTAAGCGTAAATCAATGGAATTATATAGTTACATTTAAAAACTTCAATCGAGCAAACAGCATTATTTTATATCCTTATCAATCAAAATGGATGCAAGTAAAATGGGAATAGTAAGGTTTTGGCTAATCATTTCCCAATCGTACTATTTCATCAAACTCTTCTTTAGTAACCGGCATTACAGAAAGTCTTGTATGCCGTATGAGTGGAATTTCCTGTAAGCTCTCTGTTTGTTTTATTTTTTCTAAGGTAACCGGATTTTTCAGTTTCTTTTTCGGGGAAACATCCACGCAAACCCATCGGTCGTCATCAGTTGTAGGGTCAGGATATGCTGCTTTTACAATTTCCATTACTCCGACCACTTCTTTCCCGATATTAGAATGATAGAATAAAGCCAAATCGCCTTTTTGCATGGCTCTCAAATTATTTCTCGCCTGATAATTGCGCACTCCATCCCATTTTTCTTTTTTATTCTTGACTAAATCATCATAAGAAAAAACATCAGGCTCAGATTTCATCAACCAGTAATTCATTTATTTTTCTTGTAAAGGTACTCATTTAGTGGTAAGTAGTGAGTAGTGAGTAGTGAGATACAAAAAACTAGAGTCAAGAGTCAAGATATAATAAAGTAGTAAGTAGTGAGTAGTAAGTATTAAGTAGCAAGTAGTGAGATTTATTATACAATAAATAACTCAACACTAATAACAAATAACTAATCACCAATAACTAATCACCAATAACCAATATCCACCTCAGTTTCCATTTAATTTTTGCTGAATTTTTTGTTTGAATTTATCTCTTATTGCTTTCACATCCCATTCTCTGTTGATGAAAACTTCATTATCTGCTATAAATTTGACGTAATAAATATCTTCAGTATATACTGATGCATCAAAAGCATATTGGAAATTATGCGCACCGGGCTGAACATTTTTTTCGTTATACAATTCACGTACTAAAATTCCATTCTTATTGAATAAAGCAATTTGAATATCTGCCGGATTGGAAAAATTGAAATTAAATTTGCCACTTACTTTCTCTTTAGGTGGTGCGAAATAATAATTTTTATAATTCTTGTCAGAAACACTAAACGTTCTTCCGGTTAGTTGTGCTAAAAAGGATTTAAGTTTATTTTCTTCTGTACTGTCTGATGAAAATACACTATTGATATTCGTATGATTGGCAAGACACCACATGGCATATTGCGCACAAGATGATTGCATTTTATTTTTTTGTAAGAATGCAGACAACATTTTTAATGAATCATTTTTATTAGCTGCATAAGCATAATGTGTTGTGCCTAAGCCTGCTTTATCAAATTGCTCTATACACATTCCTGAAACCGGCATTGCTTTTTTTTCATTGGGTTTTAATACAAAAAGAGCATCCTGTGTAACAATTATATTTTGATAGACACTGTCTTGTGGAATAAATAAATCGCCATTGTTAATACTAATCGTTATACTTTTTTTATCTGTATTTTCAAGCTGAACAATGACGGGTTGTAAATAGTGAGTACTTTTTTCATTACCTGTAATGGTGCATTTTACTTTTCCTGATTTTACAGCTTCATTCAAGTCCAGTTGTGTATTTACATTTTCTTTTGCAATTACAGACAAAAGTACTATCCAGAAAAATGCTGATGATGTAATTTTTTTCATGTCTATGTTTTTGATTGTAAACGTAAATCTTTAAATTTAGTTGACTACTTTTTCAAATTTAAGAAACTTTAACTATGAGAAATTTTCTTATACTGCTTATACTACTCATTTTTTCTGTACATGTTGCTCGTGGTCAGAATGCTTGTGCAAGACAAAAGCAATGCAAAATAAGAGTAATTGGCGACAGCTGGGCGCAGTTTCCTTATGTCTATCATGCTTATGATACAGCGTTGGCGAAATATGGATTTGCTGACTATTATGCAATTGGCGATGCTACTGCACTCATTGGCATGCAGGCAGAAGTATGGTGGCAATTTCCCTTGGCACGTTTCGCTCTCGAAGCCGCGTTAAATACTGATGCAGCCAGACCGATAGAACTTGTGATGGTTTCTTTAGGCGGAAATGATGCGGCATTTGGTGTTCATGCCACTGATTCTCTTAGTGTATTGGATGATAATCTTGCCAATTCAAAATTATTCATGGATAGTATTTTTGATTTTGTACATGAAAAAATTCCAAACGCGCATATTATCTGGCAAGGATACGACTATCCTAATTTTGTAGATGCTTTATTGAATTATCCTTGGAATCCATACAGAGATCTATGGGAAAGTCGCGGAGAACCAACACCATTCATGGTTAACCGGGTAGTTGATTACATGATGCAACATATGGACACGACGGTGCAAGGTTATCACAGAGTCGGAAAAAATTATATCCACTATTTCAATTGTATGGGCTTGATGCAATGGCTTTATGGGCAAACAACGCCCCTGAGAGTGGCACCATTTGGCACCTATCCTCCACACAGCGTCCCATTCCCGGGTGGCGACTGGAATTACCCGACACCATATATCGCCATGGGATTAAATGGCTTAGAAACCTATCATCTGGGACCGATGGGATACACGGAATTATGCAATTTTTACATGCGGGCATATATCAATGCCTATTTCAGGAGAAATAAATCAGCTAGTGTTTATTCTATGGGAACGATTTATGACGGAGCAGTAAATACGAATGGCAATATCAGTACTGGCAGTGTCGTTGTCAGTAATAATGGAGTATCAAAAAACAAGGGTATTTTTTCATTTAATACTGAATTTATCCCCGATAATTATCGAGTGAAAAAAGCCAGTCTTTTCATAAAAAACAAGTCCATCCAAAACAGATATACCAATTACTGGAATCCGTTTCCGGATAATTTTGTACTGGAAATTAAGAAAGGTGCGTTTGGCTCATCAGCTGTAGAAGCCGGGGATTTTAACGAACCTTCGGATTATTTTGATGCGGCTTGTGTAGTAGGTTGTTTGCAAGGCAATGACTACTCCCTTCGATTTGACTTGAATGACAATGCGTTGGCATTTATAAACAAATTAGGATTAACCCAATTCAGGTTGAGTATTAATGATACCAATGTGATTACATTTTATAATGGCGACACGACTGCTTTTGAAGGTCCTTATTTGGATTTATATTATGATACGACGACTGTAACCAGTATTAAAAATAATACCTTAGAAAGCATCCCGTTTTCTATATTTCCTACTGTCAGCCGCGATTATATAAAACTTGCATTACCAACAAATTTACCTGATGAAAAGATGACAATTTCAATTATTACTTTAGATGGTAAAGTAGCAGAAAATCTGCCTTTGTCTGCTGTGAAATTAAATACAATAGACATTAGCAAATTACCTGCTGCCGAATATTTGGTTCAGGTAAAAAGCAGTGATAAAATGTATATTTCCCGATTTATAAAACCGGATTAATGTACCCAAACTTTTTGTGAATATATTTTACTGCCGGTATTCAATCGAACAATATAAACACCATCTGCTATGATGGTTTCCATATCTAAATGATGTTTGTAGTATCCTTGAGGTAAAGTGATTTGTTCATTGTAAATACGTTTCCCCGCTACATCAAACACTTCAACAGTCGAATTGCTTGAAACTGCCATATTTGTTTTCACAAAGATACCTTGCTCTTCTACTGCATAAATATTGACACCGGATGTATTGTCTGAACAATTAAGCAGTATGGTTGTAGATAATTTAGTTGAACCATCTAAATCTGCGATAAGCAGTCGATAGTAAGCAAACTCCGTATTGAAATCAGCATCAAGTGTAGTATATGATTGAGGTAAAGTTGAATTACCGGTAGCAGCTAATACAGCCACCTGAGTAAAATTAAATCCATCAGTAGATTTTTGTACAATAAACTCTTTTACATTGATTTCAGATGAGGTTACCCAATTTAATGTAACCGTATTATCGTTATTGCAATTTCCGGTGAATGAAGATAGCTCTACAGGTAATGGATTATTGGATGTAATCGTACCTAATG
>DAOQII010000045.1:0-12611 GCA_035339455.1 Chitinophagales bacterium | reverse complement strand
CAAAGCGAATTGTCTAAAGAAAATATTGCTGAGAAACTGAGGGCCAAGCAGGTAGATGAAAAAAAAATAACAGCTCTCAAAAACACATTGGATACTTGCGAAATGGCTTTGTTTTCACCTGTAGAACAGAAAGCACAAATGAAAAATACTTTTGAAAAAGCACGTATGCTGATTATTGATTTTGAAACCACATTAAATAAGAAAGCATAATGCAGTTTTTTATAAATAAGGTTTTGAATGGCATAAATTCCGGATTTATGAAGTTAATCTTGTGCGTATTAGTGTTGAATTATACCACAGCGTTTGCACAGACATTGGAACAAAAATTCACGAAAGCAAATCAGTATTACAAGGATAAACAATATGATTTTGCAGAGTCGGCATATCTGGATATCTTAAAAAACGATGCGGATAATGTGAATGCCAATTATAATCTAGGCAATGTTTATTTTCATAAGAAAGAGTATGTGAATGCTGTTTATTATTATGAAAAAGCAAACAAATTTAAGCCGGATGATAAAGCTATTTTACATAATTTGCAAATGACGAATAATCTCTTGTTTAAAAAACAAGAATTCAGTTCCGGTTTTTTTCTGACTGCCTATCTGCATCAGTTTATACAAAGTTATACATCTGCACAATGGGCTAAAATAGCCTTGTTTTTTTTATGGATGGCAGTGGTTGGTTTAATATTTTACTTTGTTAAACAAAATTTATTTGCTCGTAGAGTTGGTATTTTAAGTGCACTCATGGCCTGTTTATTTTTTCTCTTCACTTACATTAAATACAATTCGGAAACAAAAAAGGATTATGGCATTTTAATGCAGACATCCGTACTGAATAAAACGCCCGTATTAAATGCTGATACTAAAGATACGGCACAAGCCGGAACTAAATTAAAATTAATTGACACGGATAAAGACTGGCAAAAAGTACAACTGCCCAATGATAAACAGGGTTGGATAATGAAGTCGGCTGTAAAAGAAATATGATAAAAACGAGAGTTAATAAGCTCTCACATTTTTGCCTTCCATATAGTTGACAAATGATTTGAGTGCTACCCGCACTCCGCCTTGTGTGGGATAATCGCCCGTAAAATACCAGTCTCCGGTATTATTCGGACAGGCACTATGCAGATTTTCTATACTCTGGTAAATGACCTGAACATTTGAAAAGATATGCTGAGGTTTTACAATTTCTGCAATTTTATCCGATATTTCTTCAGGGCTGAATGGTTCATACACTTGCTTGACCAAATTCTGCATTTCACTTAAGGGCTTTTCCAGTTCTTCGAGGCAATCTTTATATAGTTTTTCCAATACTGCATATTCATCACGTTCTTTCCAAAGTGCAATAGCAGCCTGAAAGGCTACAAAAGTGCCCATTTTACTCATGTCTATACCATAGCAATCCGGATAACGGATTTGTGGTGCTGACGAAACGATAATAACTTTTTTCGGCATCAGCCTGTCGAGCATGGTCAAAATACTTTCTTTCAGGGTAGTCCCCCGCACAATAGAATCATCCAGTACAACCAACGTATCGGTATTGTTTTTTACCAAACCGTACGTGATGTCATAAACATGATGCACCAAGTCATTGCGCGAAGTATCTTCTGTGATAAAGGTGCGGAGTTTCATGTCTTTCACCGCTATTTTTTCAATGCGCGGGTGGATGGTCAGTTTAGCCTGTAATTCATCAAAAGATTTGATAATTCCATTTTGATAATCTTCCAGTTTTTGTTCGATATGGATTTTCTGTATTTCCTCAGACATGCCTAAAAAAGCAACTTCTGCCGTATTGGGAATGTATGAAAATACGGTATTTTCTAAATCATAATTGACAGCGTCTAAGATTTTTGGCACTAATAATTTCCCAAGCGTTTTACGCTCTCTGTAGATTTCAAAATCACTGCCTCTGGAAAAATAAATGCGTTCAAAAGAACAGGCTTTTCTTTCTTTTTGAGGAACACACTCTACTTCACCTACACTCCCGTCTTTTTTTATAATCAGTGCGTGTCCGGGTTTTATTTCTTGTACTTTGCTGCGATGAATATTAAAAGTAGTTTGGATGGCGGGGCGTTCAGAAGCTACTACCACTACTTCATCATCTTTGTAATAAAATGCAGGCCTGATACCATTTGGGTCACGCAATACAAACGCATCACCATGTCCAATCATGCCGGCCATGGCATAGCCTCCGTCAAAATCTTCCGCAGAATTGCGCAGTATTTCCGCAACATTCAGTTGTTGTTCTATTAAGGGAGTAATTTCATAATTACTCAGCCCTTGCGGTTTCACACGTTTAAATAGTCGCTGGTTTTCAACATCAAGAAAATGACCTATTTTTTCCAGTACAGTCATCGTATCTGACATTTCACGCGGAAACTGTCCCAAGTTGACCAAGTTATCAAACAGCTCGTCAACATTCGTCATATTGAAATTTCCGGCAACAATAAGCGTCCTGGTTTTCCAGTTATTTGCTCTGATACGCGGATGACAATTGCTCATGTCGTTCCCGCCGTGCGTTCCATAGCGAAGGTGTCCCAATAACAGTTCGCCCATGAATTTGTAATGTTTCTTTACATAATCCATATTTTGCACCAACTCCTTTTCACGTGTCGTTAGCTGGGAGAAAGGATAAAGTATTTTATCAAAAATGGCCTGTATAGCTTGTTTATCTACGCTGCGTTCACGGTCAAAGTAGGCCAATCCGGGCTCTGTATCCAGTTTTATGGTAGCCAGTCCGCAACCATCTTGTCCCCGGTTATGCTGTTTCTGCATCAGCAAGTACATCTTGCTTAATCCATAGTGAATATCACCGTATTTTTCTTTGTAGTAGGAGAGTGGCTTTAATAATCGTATTAAAGCAATGCCACATTCATGTTTAATAATATCGCTCATGCTGCAGGTGCAGGGTAGAAAATGCAAAAATACGCTTTTGAAAACGTAATGAGAGTGCCGGATTTTAAAATAATGTCAAAATATTATAGATTCTGATTTTCTGATTGATTATCAATTTATTGTGAGTAAGAACAACTGTGCTTTTATCTCTTTTAAAAGAAAATTTACACTAAATCAGTCTCAAAACTGATTAAGAAAGCTGAATTAGATAAGAATTAATTAAAGTATTTTGGAAATTGAATCGAATACTTAGGAACTTAAGTCTGAATTTTCGTGCCAGACAGAGTTCTAAATTAGCATAAAATCAGCATTTCTCCTTTGAAAATATAAGGCAAGTTTGTATCTTCGCACCTCTTAAATTAAAGATACATGGCATTAATTGGAAAAATCAGAGAGCGTTCGTGGATATTAGTCGGATTTATAGCATTGGCTCTCTTTATATTTATTATTGAAGCTGCATTTAACAGTGGCAGCCGTTTGTTTGGCAATCGCAAAACAGATTACGGTGAAGTAAATGGCAAAGCCATACAAGGCAGCGATTATGAATCTGCACTTACAGATTATAAAGAATCTATCAAAGCAATTAATCCGAATATTCAGTTTACAGATCAGATTGAGTCGCAACTGAAAGAAGATGTCTGGACTACCATGATTGCGAAACAACTGTTAGGAAAATCATATAATCAACTGGGTTTAGAGCCTACACCGAATGAACTTAAAGAATTGATGTTCGGGGACAGACCACATCCAATTGCACAGCAGTTTATTTATCAGTTAGCCCGTTCTAATCCGGATATTGTAGACCAAAATACAGGAAAACTAAATCAAGGTAAAATTCGTGAATTAATGACCAATCTTGATAAAATTGATGAACAGAACGGCACAAATTTAAGAACAACTATACGCTCCATCGAAAATCTGATAAAAGTAGATGCTGTAAAACAAAAATATGCAACATTGGTATCTCAATCATTTTATGTACCCACTTTTATGGTAAACGAAGTTTTAAGTTCGGCTAAATCCAGAAAAGCAAGTATTGTCAATGTACCTTATACTACTTTAAAAGATGATAATTATAAAGTTACAGATGCTGAGATATCAGCGTATATCGATAAACATAAAGCAAAATTCCAAATGGATGCTTCATGTGTGATGGATGTGGTGAAATTTGATATTTTACCTTCTGCAGCCGATTCAGCTGATGCATATAAAACCATTTCCCAAAGAAGAACAGAATTTCTTGCTGCAGCACCTAAAGATTCTGCATTTATTGCTCGTTATTCTGAACAGGGAGCAAATGTTGACTATTACACAGAAGATGAAGTACGTCGTTCATCTCGAAATGCCGACACACTTTTCAATCTGCCTGTAGGTACCTTGACCAATATTTATACACAAGGCAGCTATTATATGTTTACCAAAATTATAGACAGAAGAATGGCTCCTGATACCGTAAGAGCAGCACATATTTTATTGTCATTAGGTAAAACAGATGCCGAAAATGAAGCAGCATATAAAAAAGCGGATAGCTTAATCCAGCAGGTAGCTAGCGGTAAAATTAATTTCGGTCAGGCAGCTGCTGACAATTCATTAGATGAAGGCTCTAAAAAGAAAGGTGGAGATTTAGGTTATTTCTCCAGAGGACAAATGGTGAAACCATTTAATGATAAAGTTTTCTTTGAAATGAAACCGGGTCAGATTGCAAAAGTGGAATCTCAGTTCGGTTTACATATCATATTGTTAATTGATGCAAAAGCACCAAAAGTGATGACGAAATTTGCAGATTTTGCAACAGAAATAGCACCAAGTGATGCAACGATTACCGATATAGAATCTACGGCGCAAACTTTCTACAGCAAAAACAGAACTGCAAAAGATTTTGATAAAAATGCAAAAACAGAGAACCTGATTAAAGACGTTGTAGTAACAAAAAGTACTTATGAAGTTCCGCAATTAGGCTCGGCTCGAAAACTGGTTCAATGGGCTTTCGACCAAAAGAAAACAGATGAAGTTGGGTTCACAGATTATGCTGATAAATATGTAGTTTCCAAATTGACACGTATCATCCCGCAAGGATTAGCAAAACCTGCGGACGTGAAAGATGAGGTAACCACATTGGTGCGTAATGAGAAAAAAGGAAAAGATTTGGTGGCAAAATTAAATGCGGCATCATCAGGTGCAACAGATTTATCTTCCATTGCTGCAAAAGTAGAAGGAGCCGTAGTGAATGACACAGCACTGCTTCGTTTTAATGCAGCATTTGTACCGGGAATAGGCCAAGAGCCGGCTTTGGTTGGAACTGCTTTCGGTGTTAATATCGGGCAGGTTTCAAAAGCGGTAGCGGGTAATGAAAATGCATTTATCGTAAAAGTAAATGCCGAAGAGCCTGCGCCACAACAAACAGAAGACATTAACTTATACAAACAAATGTTTGCACAGCGTTTTGCCAGTCGTATAAACTTCCAAAGCATTATGGAGTCTATAATGAAAAAGAAAAAAGTAGAAGATTTACGTTATAAATTCTTTTAACACTATAAGCACAAATTCTATAAAAGCGGAATTTTATTAATTCCGCTTTTTTTATAATTTAACTGAAATAAAAATATGGAAATCAGAAATAAAGTTGCAGAAAGCGGTATAATTACGATTGATTTGGAAAGTTTTTTACCAACAGACGAAATTATAGAGCTGGATATAAAAGCAATGCTTTTTCAGGGATTGCTGCTGAAAGAAAAAGATTTTCGGGAAACATTAAAAAAAACAGATTGGTCGGTTTATGCAAATAAGACTGTAGCCTTGTTTTGCTCCACAGATGCCATTATTCCACAATGGGCCTATATGTTGCTTACAAACTATCTTTTGCCTTATACTTCTTTCATTTTTTACGGCTCTAAAGAAAAAGTGGAATGCGATTTGTTGTTAGAAAATATTAATAAGACAGATGCAACAAAATACGCTGGTCAAAAGGTCGTTATTAAAGGTTGTGGGACAAAACAAATACCAAGTGGAGCATACGTGGCTATCAGCAAAAAACTGATACCGCATGTACAATCACTGATGTTTGGCGAACCGTGTTCTACCGTGCCTGTTTATAAACAAAAAAAAGATACAATATGAAAAACAAATTGACTTATTTTCTGCTGGGTGTAAGTGCTTGTCTGGTATTTAGCTTGTTTGTCAATGCTGCCGGAGTAGGCAATAAATATTTTTCATTTATTAAGAAAGGAAGCGGCGAGAATTTAGCGATGCCGGTGCAAACTACATTTGCCGTTAAATTGCCGGAGAGTGTAAGTTTTGCCGGTGAAGCTGTACCGCTTGATGATCCTGAAGTTCGCGAACGCTTGGACAGAGAATTAACAGTAAATGCCTACTGGCAATCAGCTACTATTTTTTTAATGAAACGTGCCAATCGCTTTTTTCCCACTATAGAAAAAATTCTGACTGAAGAAGGTGTTCCGCAGGATTTTAAATATTTAGCTTTAGCCGAAAGTGGTTTGGATAATGTCGTTTCATCTGCCGGAGCTGCAGGGTACTGGCAATTTCTGAAAAGCTCAGGCATACAATATGGTTTGACGATAAATGATGAGATTGACCAACGATATGACATCGAAAAGTCGACACGTGCTGCCTGCAAATATTTGAAATATGCATACGGACAAACAGGGTCATGGACAGCAGCTGCGGGAGGATATAATATGGGAATTTCCGGTATTTCCAAACAGCAGGCTCTGCAAGGCGAAACGGCATATTACCACTTACTGTTGAATTCAGAAACCAGCCGTTATGTACAACGTATCGTAGCCTTAAAAATTATAATGGAAAATCCTAAAGACTATGGCTTTTATCTTACTCCAGAAGATTTATACCCGCCATTTAAATACACTACACAAACGGTCTCTTCCAAAACCAATTGGGTGGAATTTGCAAAGAGTAATAATATCAGTTACAAATTGTTGCGCGTGTATAATCCATGGATTCGTGATATGAACTATACCAATAAAGACAAAGGCAGCTACGAGGTGAAAATACCTCAACTTTGAAGGTGGTATTATACCTTGGTTATCATTATTGTGGCATTAGCCATCTTGATTTTTGCAGGGTATAAATTGTACAAAAAAAACATGCTTAAGATTAAACCTTTTGTATTTTGAGTCGTCTAAGCAAAATATGGTGATGACAGACGACGAAATTTTGGCGCAATGCCGTTCTGAAGAAACAAAAGAAAAGGGCTTTCGCAACCTGATGAATGCTTATCAGCAACGTCTGTACTATCATATTCGCCGCTTTGTAAATACCCACGAAGACGCTGACGACGTTTTGCAAAATGTATTTATTAAGATATGGAAGAATATTGACGCCTTTCGCTCAGAAAGCTCATTGTATACCTGGGTGTATCGCATTGCCAGCAATGAATCTATTACCTACATCAATAAACAAAAACGAACTGCTACATATACATTAGAACATACAGCTGCAATTTATAAAACAGGCAGCGATAATGAAAATCCTGAACAAGTTCAGTTGCGTTTACAAGCGGCCATCAATACCTTGCCCGACAAACAGAAACAAGTTTTTATCATGCGATATTATGATGAAATGCCTTACGAAGAAATGAGCAAGATACTCGAAACTTCTGTTGGTGCACTTAAAGCAAGTTATCATCACGCCGTGAAAAAAATTGAAGAAATAATTACTGCATAATTAAACTTTAGCTGAATAGTATTGTCAAACATACAGAGTAAAAGATGAAAACAAATAAAGAAATAACAGAAGAACTGAAAGCCATTTCACCACGCTTGTTACAGATAAAACATGATGAAATTCCTTTGATTATTTCTGAAAATTATTTCGGTCAATTGCAAGATGAAGTTTTATTGCGCATAAGCGAAGAAAATGGAAAATTGGCACAATTAGATAAAAATCAGCCATTAGTTCCTGATGCCTATTTTGATACACTGGGAGATAAGGTAATGAATAGAATAGCAACGGAAAAAATTGAAGACCCACCTCTTACAGTTCATAAAAATCAACATGATAAAAAGAATAAGCTGTTCTATAGTTTCCGTAAGCTGAGTATAGCTGCTTGTGTAGTTGCATTATTGGGAATTGGTATTTATAAAGTAGTACAAAAGCCGGAAAAAGAGCTGATTTGTATTGACGGTATAGCCTGTCTTACTCAAGATGAAATTTTACAATATATGCAAGTGCACAGCCATGAATTTGAGTTGGATGATGTGCAAAAGGCAGTAAGTAATACACTTAAAACGGATAGTGTTGCTACCGGAAAAAAACAATTAAACGAAAAAGAAGAAAAAGCAATCGACGAATTTATTCGACAGGATACGTATACATTTGATGAATTAGAAAGCGCTGACACTGATATTTTTTAAAAATTAAACTTGTAACCATGAAAAGAATCACATTTTTATTGGCATTAATATTATGGCTGGGACATGCCATAGCTCAACCACCACCTCCACCACCCGGAGAATTTGAAGAAGGAAAACCGGGTAACGAAAAAATAGAAGCGATGAAAGTAGCTTTTATAACCAAAATGCTAAAGCTGACTCCCGAGGAGGCTCAGAAATTCTGGCCAGTATTCGATCAGTATGAGCAAGAGAAACGAGAATTGCGCAAAAGCACGTTGGGGAGTATAAAGGAACTCAAAGACGATGGTGATTTCACCGCAGCTGAAGCAGAAACTGCTATTAGTCAATATGTATTATTTAAAACTAAAGAATTGGATTTATTAAAAAAATATATAGCCTTATTCAGAAATATTTTGCCTGCCCAAAAAGTTGCAAAACTAATTAGTGCAGAAGACCGCTTCAAGAAGATGCTCGCGAAACAGGCACAGCAGGGCGGGCCGGGAGGAATGCCACCTAAAGGAAAGAAACCACCGAAATAAGCAGCACCTTTTACTGGCTTACTTAATTCTGCAAAAAAAAGAATGGTTCGATTGGTTTGAGAAATATACTAAAAGGTTAACCTTGACGTTATTTATATAGCAGAGGAAAAGCAAATAAAATGTTTGTTTTTTATGCGGGGGCGGTGCGAAGCGCCGCCCCCGCTCTATTTTTATCTCATGTTTTCTTATCTTGTATGTACATCATGAAAACGTATATCTCCATACTTCGCGGTATCAATGTCAGCGGACATAAGCTGATAAAAATGGATGAACTCAAAAAGACAGCCGGTGAAATTGGGTTTGAACAAATCTCAACCTATATTCAAAGCGGGAATTTGGTTTTTAAAAGCAAGCTGAATGATACATCAAGAATCAGCAAATTACTCTCGGAGGCTATCAAACAGAAATTTGGTTTTGAAGTACCTGTAATCACCATGTCCAAAGAAGAACTGCAACAAATTATTAAGCTAAATCCATTTGTTCTGCAAAAAGAATTAGACCAAAAATATTTTCACCTTACCATATTAGACTCCTGTGTTGCTTCAATATATGCGGATATTTTTGAAAAAATAGATTTAAAAAACGATAAAGCTGTAGGTGTAGACAGGGTAATTTATCTCTATTGCCCAGATGGTTACAGTAATACAAAGCTGAGTAATACGTATATCGAAAACAAACTAAAAGTAAAGGCAACAACCCGAAACTGGAAAACGATAAATGAATTAAATCGTATAGCAGATGCGGTGTCATACCTGAAGACCTGACACCAAATTAGCTCTGTCAACATCATTTCCGCATCTTATCATTTTTCATTAGTTTTATTCCATGCAATCCTTACCGCCTATTTCGCAAGAAGAAATTACCCATATCAATATTTACGGTGCCAAAGAGCACAATCTCAAAAATATAGAAGTTCACATCCCGCGCAATCAGTTTGTAGTCATTACCGGACTTAGCGGAAGTGGCAAATCATCGCTGGCTTTTGATACCATTTACGCCGAAGGACAACGTCGTTATATGGAAACATTCGGCACTTATGCCCGTCAGTTTGTGGGCAGTATGGAGCGCCCTGATGTAGAAAAAATATCCGGCTTAACTCCCGTTATTTCTATCGAACAAAAAACAACCAACAGAAACCCCCGCTCTACGGTAGGCACTACCACAGAAATATATGATTTTCTTCGCCTGTTATTTGCTCGTGCCGGAACGGCGTATTCTTACAATACCGGAAAAAAAATGGTGCGTTTCTCCGAAGAGCAAATTATTGATGATATTCTGTTGAAATTTCTACATAAAAAAATTGCTATTCTAGCTCCTGTGGTACGTGGCAGAAAAGGTCATTACCGCGAGCTGTTTGAAGATATCCGCAAGCAAGGGTATCTGCGTGTGCGGGTGGATGGAGTAACACAGGAAATCCAAGCTAAAATGCAACTGGATCGCTACAAAATTCACGATGTGGAAGTGGTAATAGACCGCATAAAAGTGGATACAGAAGAAACATCCGGAAAAAAAACTGAAAGTACTTTGCAACGCCTTAGGCAGTCTGTAAATAAAGCGCTGAAAGAAGGAAAAGGCTTATTGTTTATCGAAGATCTGGAAACAGGCAGCTTATCCACTTACTCCAAAACCTTAATGTGTCTGGAAACCGGTTTGTCTTATGAAGAGCCCTCGCCAAATACTTTTTCTTTCAATTCACCTTATGGTGCATGTCCTGAATGTAAGGGTTTGGGCGTGATAAAAACGGCAGATTTAGAGAAAATTATTCCCGATGACAAAAAAACGATACGTGAAAAAGGCTTAGCCCCCCTTGGCGAATACCGCGATACGTACACGTATAAAATGGTGGAGCATATCCTTAAAGAATTTAAGACGAATCTGGATACTCCCATTTACCAGCTTCCTGAAAATTGTTTGCAAACGCTGTTATATGGTTATGATAAAAGCATAAAAGTAGAAGCGCGTGATAATAAAGAACGCAAATCAACCAATACACATTGGACGTTAAGCTATGAAGGTATTGTTCACTTAATCAATAAATCTTTTCTGGATAATTCCAGCGATGCACTGCGTCACTGGGCAGAAAATTATGTGAGCGAAACAGATTGTACCACTTGTAATGGAACAAGATTAAAAAAAGAATCTTTATGGTTTAAATTAGGCGAAAAAAACATCAGCGAAATTTCCAATTACGACTTGAATGAATTGTTGGAATGGGTGAAAATATTGCCCCAACAACTTTCTAAAAATGAACAGACTATTGCCAAAGATATTTTGAAAGAACTCGAAGACCGCATTGGTTTTTTGTTGGATGTGGGTTTAAATTATCTCAATCTGAACCGTGCTACCGGAACGCTCTCAGGCGGTGAGTCACAGCGTATTCGATTAGCTTCGCAGATAGGTTCACAGCTGATGGGCATCACTTATATTTTAGATGAACCCAGCATTGGCTTACATCAGCGCGATAATCAACGGTTGATTTCTGCCCTGCGCAATCTTTCTGATATCGGCAACACTGTCATAGTAGTTGAGCACGATAAAGACATTATGCTGGCATCCGATTATATTTTGGATTTAGGTCCACGGGCGGGTGAGCATGGAGGAGAAATTGTAGCTGCCGGAACGCCTAAAGATTTTCTGAAACAAAAAACGACCACAGCAAAATTCTTATCGCATGAATTGAATATTGAGATTCCGAAAATACGAAGAAAAGGAAACGGTCATTTCTTAAAACTATTTGGTGCTTCTGGAAATAATTTAAAAAATGTAAGCATCGAAATTCCCTTGGGTACATTTACCTGTATTTCCGGGGTTTCAGGCAGTGGCAAGTCCACCTTGATTAATGAAACGCTTTATCGCATTTTAAACCAACATTTTTATCGCTCGCCATTCAATCCTATGCCATACAAAAATGTGGAAGGTCTGGAGTTTTTGGATAAGGTAATAGAAATAGATCAGTCGCCTATTGGCAGGACGCCTCGCAGTAATCCGGCAACGTATATCAATGTTTTTGATAAAATCAGGGATTTATATGCGGCTCTGCCCGAATCAAAAATACGGGGATATAAAACAGGACGATTTTCATTTAATGTCATTGGCGGACGTTGTGAAGAATGTCAGGGCGGAGGCATGAAACTAATAGAAATGAACTTTTTGCCGGATGTGTATGTAGAATGTCCGAAATGCTTAGGCAAGCGATACAACCGCGAAACACTGGAAGTGAAATACAAAGGCAAAAGTATATATGATGTGTTGGAAATGCCGATAGAAGATGCGGTGCATTTTTTTGAAAATATCCCGTCTGTTTACCGCAAATTCCAGACACTGGTAGATGTAGGGTTGGGCTATGTTCGCGTCGGGCAATCGGCGACTACGCTGAGTGGAGGCGAAGCGCAGCGTGTAAAATTATCGGAAGAGCTAAGTAAGCGCGATACCGGAAAAACAATTTATATTCTGGATGAACCTACTACGGGCTTGCATTTTGAAGATATCCGGGTATTGCTTCAGGTGTTGCAAAAGTTGGTTGCCAAAGGTAATACCGTTGTGGTTATTGAGCACAATTTAGATGTAATAAAAGTGGCAGATTATCTGATAGACTTGGGACCGGAAGGGGGTAAGTTTGGCGGTGAGGTAGTAGCCGTAGGCACACCCGAGCAAGTAGCCAAAAATAAAAAAAGCATAACCGGACAATATCTGAAAGAAGAACTAAAATTGTGAATACCATTGAAAAAAGTTTGTCGGCATATTTTTTTGTGTAACACGAGGATATTGCGCATATAAAACTTCTATTTGGTATCTTTGTT
>DAOQII010000044.1:0-12910 GCA_035339455.1 Chitinophagales bacterium | reverse complement strand
TATTATGCCGGTCAGCATAAATACACCTATAAGGTAGGAAACTAAATCAGATACAATACTTTCAGACTTCACAAATGTGGCTGAGAAGTTTAAGATAAAGCCTAAAATAATTCCGGTTGCGGTTACTAAAGGCTGCCTGAAGGCTTGTGATTTATCATCCATAATTAAAGTAAATCTATTATCTTATCTGCTTCTCGGATGCCACTTAAATAGGCGCCATGCACTGTGGAAAAATAATCTACTTCGGTGTGCTCACCGCAAAAAAACAACTTATTATTCACCTCTTCTGCAATATCTTCAAAATGACGCATCTCTGAGCCTACTGCAGTATAAGAATATGATCCGAAACTATTGATATTGCTATTCCACTTCGTCCTCAAAAAATGCGTAGGATTCGGGATACTGTTGCCATACATATCTTTCAAATGCAGCATGATTTCATTTATAACCTGTGCATCAGTCATTGTTTCCGTTTGGCGTGCATAATTCGCGTAAGCGAAAGTCATCAACGCATTTACTGACGAATTTATTTTTTTGACATTCACGAAATAATTAAACTTATCCTTGATTTCAGGCGTATATGAAATGTAATGTACATCATCCCAAAACGCACTATCCCAAGTCAGTAAAAATTTATTGACACAATTCATGCCCAATTTCTGGATGGCAGTCTGTTTGGCTGACGGTAATGCAGGAGTGAATGAGATGCTGTTGTTTTTCAATACACCAAGCGGTACACTCACAATTACATAATCGGCATCTGTAACAAGTGCATTGTGCGTTACTTTTATTTTCTTCTCGGAATAATCAATACTGCTCACGCGCTGGTTGAGCATGATATCCAACCCGTTTGCCAAATATGTGGCGATTGTTTCGTATCCATTGCTTACAAGTCTTTCGCCACCTGTATATTCTTCTCCTTCAAAATATAAGAGAGAGGATAGTTTATCTAAATCTCCCGTATCGAATGTCATGTAGGCTGAAAGCAGGAACTTCCAAAGCCTGTCATTTATTTTGTCTGGATAACGCGCGTTAAAGACCGTTTCAAAACTCTTGTCGGTACTGCCGTAACTCATCATGCTTTCAATAATCGTGTAAAATTCATCTTCTGCTGAAGTATACGTACTTGCACTTCTTGTGAAGCCCCCCATGTCATAAGATTTAATACTCGTATCATCTGCAAAAATGCTAGACATTCCTGCTTCTTGTGCAAGCGCAATTATTGGATTTCCGGCAATGCCGTGTATCCAACTGGCACCTTCATCAAATGCCACACCCAAAGTGCGATTGGTTCGCAATCTGCCGCCTACCTTATCTTGTGCTTCCATGACGATAACCTTAAACCCTTTGTTTTTAAGTTTTTTGGCTGCGGCAAGTCCCGATATGCCTGCACCTACAACTACTATGGTCAAATCATTCGGGTTGAGTACTTCTTTATTGCAAGATGCTGCGATTAATGTAGGTGCTGCGATTAATACAGGCAAATTGGTCAATGTTTTTTTTAAGAAATGGCGTCTTTTCATCTTTAATTTAATAATGAGTTTAAAATGTTACCATACGTTGTTGGTTCAGCAAATATTTTTGATACTGACTTTTATCCCGTATTATGTCATCTATAGTTTTTGGCGCAAGATTCCATTGCCAGTTAAAGCCTTCCAGTCGAAATGATTCGGGTTGTATTTTCTTCATAGGTGTGAATACAGCTTCGGGAGCAATAGTCAACTTTATACGGTCTGCTTTATCGTCTTTGAAATTCATCGTAATAAATCCTGACTTTGATTTGTTAGCACCGATATAGGCCTCGTTATCATCACGAATAAAATAAATACTTTCAGCATTTCCGTCTACATCCACTTTTTTTATTTTATCATTTTCTATAAATGCGGTAATAAATTTCCCTTTTACTTGATTAAAAATAGCAGCATCTTGCAAATTGATAATAAAGGCATTATTGAACACTTGTACCTCGCTGATAGCCTTATCTTTTGTAATCAGAAAAATAGAATCTCCACTTATTTGTGTCGAGTCCATCCATAAAACAGGTTTTACATAGAGTTTATAAATCGAATCACGTTCGTCATAATACATCGAATCACATGTGGCACTCATTTCACCCTGCTTTATTTTTGTATGATAAAATGATTTTAAAATACGTATGGAATCTAGTTCAGATGTTGTATCCTGCACTGCTATTTTATAGGTCAATATTGTGTCTGCGCTCAGATAGAGCGTATCTTTTCCATTGTCAGAAGGTTTAATAAGCAAAGGATCTTTGTAAGCATACAGCAAACTGTTTTTTTCTTCGGAATACATGTAATTGCTCAACAAGGTTATATTTTGCGAAGAATCGCTGAAAATTACATTGCCCTGCGCTACTGAGCGTTTTTCTTCATCATCATAATCCAAAGTATTGGCTTTCACATAAGCGTCTTCTTTGTGTAATTCCACACTTTTGGTAAAGAATGCTTTTTTCTTTTTCGTATCGTAATAACCTTCATCGGTAATGATAACATTCGAATCCTTGTCAATGATTTTAGTTTTAGTAATAAAATAGGCAATCTCTTTATTTAAATCGTATCTCAATGAGTCGGCATAAATGTTTTTATCCTCGTCATGCAAATGAACATCGCCATAAAAGACAGCTATTCCGGTAGTGTGATAATAGTAACCTATAGCACTGGTAATCGTTGTGTTTTTATTTACAATTCTTCCGCCACTCATATAATTCCCAATATCGGTTTGTGTGTTATAGTTGATTTCGGGAGCGGTCAATATCATCGCATTGTCTCGCATTGAACAAGAACCGGTTAATCTTCCCAGATGCTGATCACCAAAGTATTCTAAAAAATCACCCCAAACCTGAACGGTATCGCTTTTGTTGATATGCACTTGTTTGCCATAAGCTGTGAGGTAGTTGGCATCCACATCGATGATTGCACTATCGCAAAACATTAATGCATCCTCATGTTTCAGAATAACGTGGTTTAATAATTTACGAAATTTACCGAGTTCCTGAGTAGTATATACCATCGAGTCAGCTTGAATAATCTGTATTTTCTTTTTCTGAGCAGTATCTGGAGGCGGCTTTGGGAAATATTTTGCCGTTTGGGAAAAGCTATTACAAATGCAAATTGCAACCAGATAAAACACAATAGATAACCGCATATATTACTTACAAAGAATAGTACTCAAAAATAAGAAAAGATTTGAACTTTGGTTTGCCTAAGTTCAATTGTTAAATTCATTCTTTTGAGTCAGAAAAAAATATTATATGCTAACAGAATAGGCCAAAAAGAAGACATAAACAATCATCCAGAACAAACCTGAACTATACCAAAATATCGAAAATAAATTGAGCTGCAAGCGCATCACCGGATCCGTAAAATAAACTAAGGATATCGCATAATGGTTTAATTGTTTCCAGCTTTTCCAACTAAAAATACTCCAAAATAACATAGACATAAAAACTTGTAGGGCATGAATAATACTTATCAGAAACAAATAGTAGGAGGTATAATAACCATTGACTACATCCAGGTTTAACTGCTTGATAACTGCTATGATTTGCCCGGCCAAAAATAATAAACCAAGAAATGACACCATCAACAAGCAAGTCTTGTATTGATAGTAATTGCTGGTTGAAAAAAAATGCTGCGTGAGATAAAGTGTAACAATACTCAGAAGTAAAACCATATTGTTAAAGATAAACATGGCTGTTAACCGGACACTTGGTAAATGGTATTCAAACCGATATAGTACATACATTAATGTCAGTGTTAAATACATTAATCCCAAGCCTGCGATAAACATATATAGTACATACTTATAGTTCCGGTATTTGCGTTCTACCAGGTATTCAAACTCTTTATGCTCTATTTTATCAGCAGTACGTGGTTTCATCTTTATGGATTACAATCCGCACAAATACCTTCTATAAGCAAATTTGCATCTTCCATGATATACTTTTTAGGCAAATGCAGTCTGGGAATTTCTAAATCATGAAGGCATTCTATTTTTTCGCATTTTTTGCATTTAAAATGAACATGATCGTCATCATGGTTGTGTGCTGTTCCGTCGTGTTTGCAAAGTGCATATTTTGCCACACCACTGTCATCAGGCACACGGTGTAATAAGCCGTTTTCCAAAAATGAAGTTAAAGTTCTGTATATGGTTACACGGTCGAATTCACTTTTAAACTGTGTTTCTAAATCAGCATGAGAAAGCGCATTATGCTGTAACATAAACGTTTTCAAAATTTTCACCCGAGTAGGAGTTACTCTCAGGTCGTGTTCTTTTAATATTGCTTCTACTTTTTGCATTGGAGTATCTTAACATAAATTGCAATAATGTTGCAAATTATTGTGTATATTTGCAACTGAATTTCACCGATGAATTTAAGCAAAAAACAGCATAACCACAAACATCCTCAAGAACAATTAAGTATTTTTTTGTCTTTGGCATGTGCTATTCATTGTATGCTTACGCCTATCTTGGTTATTGCCTTACCGGTTGCAGGTGCTTTTTTGCAGAAATTTCACTGGATAGAATACCTGATTATTGCCAGTGTTATTTTGTTGGGTACATCGTCAATGATGCATGGATTTAAATATCACCATAAAAACAACATTCCTGTTTATCTGTTTTTTATCGGAGTCATGTTTCTTTTGATAGGTAGTACCATTCCTGTATTTTTACCCGATAAAGATTTATTGCATCACGTTATCAGCATGTTTGGCGGTATCATTTGCAGTATAGCCCAGTTCTATAATTTTAAACTCAGCAGATAGAAAGAATTTTTTAAATCGAAAAGCTAAGCCTCACTCAGACTATAGTTATTCAATTCTTTAACAAATCCATAAATCACCAAAACTTCATATCCACTGCATTTGTTTTATTTTGTAAGAAAAAAAATGGCATCTAATTATACAGTTGATCAACATGGATATTTCGGGAAATTTGGTGGTGCATTTATCCCTGAAATGCTCTATCCGAACATCGAAGAGCTGAAAGAAAATTACCTGAAAATTATAGAAAGCGATGATTTTCAAATTGAATTCCATCAACTGCTTCAAGATTATGTAGGACGACCTACTCCACTCTATTTTGCTAAACGATTAAGCGAAAAATACAACACGCAAATTTATCTGAAGCGTGAAGATTTATGCCATACAGGAGCGCATAAAATAAATAACACCATCGGTCAGATTTTGTTGGCCCAGCGGCTGGGAAAAAAGCGTATAATAGCAGAAACCGGTGCCGGACAACATGGGGTGGCTACGGCTACTGTATGCGCACTGATGAACTTGCCTTGTGTAGTATATATGGGTGAAGTGGATATTGCCCGTCAAGCTCCTAATGTACAACGTATGAAAATGCTGGGAGCAGAAGTTCGTCCGGCTTGCAGTGGCAGTAAAACTTTGAAAGATGCTACCAACGAAGCCCTTCGCGACTGGATAGCCAACCCGGAAGATACCCATTATATTATTGGCAGTGTCGTAGGCCCTCATCCTTTTCCAGACATGGTAGCCCGTTTTCAAAGTATTATTTCTGAAGAAATTAAAAAACAATTAGTCGAAAAAACAGGACGGGCATATCCAGATAAAGTAATTGCCTGTGTTGGAGGTGGCAGCAATGCCATTGGTGCTTTTTATCATTTTCTTGATGAAGACAAAGTTGAATTATATGCTGTTGAGGCGGCAGGCTTAGGCATTGATTCGGGTAAAAGTGCGGCTACAACAGTTTTGGGCAAGCCGGGAGTACTGCATAGTAGTAAAACGCTATTTATGCAAACAGAAGATGGTCAGGTTATTGAGCCACATTCAATTTCAGCGGGTTTGGATTATCCGGGCATTGGACCTGTTCATGCTCATCTTTGGGATACAAAGCGAGTGAATTTTTTACATGCTACAGATATGGAAGCTCTCAAAGCAGCACTGGAATTGTCAAGAATGGAGGGCATACTACCGGCATTAGAAAGTGCACATGCCTTAGCTGCTTTAAGTAAAATAAATCATAATCCTGATAATATTGTCGTTATCAATTTATCCGGTCGTGGAGATAAAGATTTAAACACTTATATCCATGAATTTAAATTCTGATATTTTTCCGTTTATAAGAAGTAGTTAATAGAGAATTCAAGTTTGTTTTTTCAATATTTTTTCTATATTTTTTCACGCTATTTTTCAACAGAATTTTTGACAATAAAGTGCTAAATGTTTCACCCTGTTTTTGACTTCGGTATGCAATGGTCGCAATAAGACATAATTAATTGATTATCAACTACAAAAATGTGGATATTTAGGCACTTTGATTCATTAAAATGCAGCACTAAATTCGTATCTTCGCACTTAAACATACTAAAAATTTATGGCAGAAGAATTAGAAGATGAAAAAGGCTCGAGGATAATTCCTATCAACATTGAAGATGAAATGAAAACCGCCTACATAGATTATTCTATGTCGGTAATTGTATCGCGTGCTCTTCCTGATGTACGTGACGGACTAAAACCTGTTCACCGCCGTGTATTATATGGCATGAATGAGCTGGGTTTGAATGCAGGTAAGCCTTATAAAAAATCGGCCCGTATAGTCGGTGAGGTATTAGGTAAGTATCACCCGCATGGCGACTCTTCCGTTTATGATACCATGGTGCGTATGGCTCAGCCCTGGAGCTTAAGATATCCGCTGGTAGATGGTCAGGGTAACTTCGGTTCTATTGATGGCGACCCTCCGGCAGCTATGCGTTATACGGAAGTTCGTATGCGGCGCATTGCTGAAGAAATGATGGAAGACCTAGATAAAGAAACAGTAGACTTTCAGCTTAATTTTGATGACTCACTGGAAGAGCCAACGGTAATGCCTACTCAAATCCCCCAGTTGCTGGTAAACGGTGCATCTGGTATTGCTGTAGGTATGGCCACCAATATATTACCGCATAATCTTACAGAAGTCATTGATGGTATCGTAGCATATATCGACAATCGTGAAATTACGATTGATGAGTTGATGAATTTTGTAAAAGCTCCAGATTTCCCAACAGGTGGAATCATCTATGGTATGGAAGGTGTGAGAGACGGCTTTAGAACCGGAAGAGGCAAAGTTAGAGTAAGAGGCAGAGCTACTATTGAAGAATCTAAAGAGGGCAGAATGCAGATTGTGATTACGGAAGTGCCTTATCAGGTGCAACCTAAATCTATAATAACAAGAGTAGATGAATTGGTATCTGATAAAAAGTTAGAAGGTATTTCAGAAGCACGTGATGAATCTGATCGCGATGGCTTACGTGTTGTATTTGATTTGAAAAGAGATGCCAATGCCAATGTTATCTTGAATAATCTGTATCAGCATACTCCATTACAAACCAGTTTTGGCATTAATAATATTGCACTTGTAAATGGAAGACCTCAAACGCTGAATCTGAAAGATTTAATAAGGCATTTTGTCGATTTTCGTTTGGAAGTTGTAACACGCAGAACTCAATATGAATTGCGCAAAGCAGAAGAGCGTTTGCACATCCTCGAAGGTTATTTAATCGCATTGGATCATCTGGATGAAGTTATCAAGCTGATACGCAATTCTAAAAATCCAGAAGAAGCTAAAGACGGTTTAATCAATAATTTCGGAATGTCTGAAATCCAGGCTAAAGCAGTATTGGCATTGACTTTACAACGCTTGACAGGCATGGAAATTGAAAAAATCAGAGAAGAACACCGTGAAATCAGTGCCTTAATATCTCGCTTAAAAGAAATTCTGGCAAACGAATTCATGCGTTTTGATATCATTAAATCAGAATTAGCTGAAATAAAAAGAAAATATGGTGACGAACGACGTTCTGAAATTGTGTACTATGGCGATGATATCAATTATGAAGATATGATTGCAGAAGAGGAAATGGTAGTAACTATTTCACATCTGGGTTATGTAAAACGCACTTCACTTGATGAATACAAAAGACAAAACAGGGGAGGCAAAGGCTCTTTCGGAGGCAAAACCCGTGATGAAGATTTTATCGAACATATTTTTGTGGCTTCCACTCACAATTATTTACTTTTATTTACAGAACAGGGGAAATGTTTTTGGCTGAAAGTGTATGAAATTCCTGAAGGCAATAAAACATCCAAAGGTCGTCCAGTACAAAATATCGTCAATATCAATCTCGAAGATAAAATCAAAGCCTTTATCAATATCAAAGATTTGAAAGATGAAGAATTCCTGGATTCTCATTTTATCGTTATGGCAACAAAAAAAGGAACGGTAAAGAAAACATCAGTTCGCGAATACTCTCGTCCAAGACAAAATGGAGTAAATGCCATAACTGTGCGAGAAGGAGATGAATTGATAGATGTTGCTTTGACGAATGGTCAGTCTGAAATATTATTAGGTTCTAAATTTGGTTATGCTGTTCGTTTTGATGAAGAAGATGCAAGAGCCATAGGACGTACTGCTTCGGGTGTAAGAGGAATCACCCTGAGAGCTGAGGATGATGAAGTAATTGGCATGGTTTGTGTTGATAAGACCTTGGAAACCAAACCGGATATTATGGTAGTGTCTGAAAACGGATACGGAAAACGCTCCGCTTTAGATGATTATCGCATAACTTCGAGAGGTGGAAAAGGCGTTATTTCATTAAACGTAACAGATAAAACAGGTAGCATGATTGCCATTGATTCGGTTACCGATGAAAATGATTTAATGATTATCAATAAATCAGGTATTACTATCAGAATTGGATTAGATACCTTGAGAGTGATAGGACGTAATACGCAAGGAGTAAGGTTGATAAATGTTAATGACGAAGATGCAATAGCCGCAGTTTGTAAAATTGAAAAAGAGGAGGAAAGTGAAAACGAAGGTGAAGACGAAAATAATTTAACAAATGATGAAGGTAAGGATCAAAATGAAAATGGCGATCAGCCATCAGAAGAAATAAAAGATTAGTACTCTAAATAAACAATAAAAAATGAAATCAATTAAATCTATGTTGCTGCTGTGTGTACTCGCTGTTGCACTAAACGGCTACGCACAAAAAGGAAAAGTAAACAGCGCAGAAATTTCACTTTCGGAAGGTAAGGTATTAGATGCCAAAAAGGATATTGATGCCGCTCTTACCGATGCTGAAACGCAAAACAGTGTAAAAGCATGGCGAGTAAAAGGAGATGTATATAAAGATATTTACGAAACAAAATTATACTATCCTCAAAATCCAAATTGTTTGTTTGATGCAAAAGATGCCTATATCAAAGCATTAGGTTTAGAAACGAATCCCAAAAAACAAAAAGATTATTCCACTCCACTTTCTGCACTTGAAGGATATTTATTTAATGAAGGTCTGAGCAGGTATAAGCAAAATAACAATGAAGATGCTTTTCGACATTTCTCAACGGCATATTCCATTAATGAATTGTTATTAAGCAAAGGTTTGCAAAAATCGATTGATACATCAGCATTGTTTGCAGCTGCAGTTTCCGGTGCTTCTGCAAAAAAATATACAGAAGTAACTCCAATGCTGGAGAAACTGGTAAGCATGAACTATAACGAACCATCAGTTTATGAGTCTTTAGCACAGATATATGAAGAAACAAAAAACACAGAAGCATTAGCTGAAGTGGTAAAAAAAGGATTGGATAAATTTCCGGATAATAAAAATTTGAAAGTACTTGAATTGAATCAGGCACTGAGTAGTAATGATTTGAGTGCACAAATTCAAAAATTTGAAGATGCGGTAAAAAAAGAACCGAAAAATACTTCTTACATGTTCAATTTAGCTGTAATTTATGATAAAGCCGGACAAGTGGATAAAGCCAAAGCTACCTATGAGCAAATTATTGCAGCGGATACTAAATTTGGCGACGCCTATTACAATTTAGGTATTATGACTTTCAACGAAGGAATAGAGCTTAATAAAAAAATGAATGCTCTGGATGATAAAGAAGTAGATAAATATAATGCCCTTAAAAAACAACGGGATGAAATTTTCCAAAAAGCCTTACCTTACTTAGAAAAAGCATATCAAATTGATACAAAAAATCCAGACTATAAACAAAGTCTTAGAAAAGTGTATGCAGCAATGAATATGCTGGATAAAGCAAAAGCATTAGATTAATAAATCAATTATACGCTAATATTATTCAATGCCGGAACCCTTAGTTCCGGCATTTTTTATTAATATATTTTAACTCATAGTCAGATTTGTTTTTTACAATTTTGACAGATGAAATCTATTCCTTTATACATTTGCCTGATTTTAATATTTATTACGGCATGCAAAAGACACAAAGACCAAATTGCTGAACATCCTAAAAACTTAGCTTTGATTATTGGCGATCCTGTTGATTATGGCATGGATTCTACAGTGATGTTCCCCATTGGTGCAAATTATAACCCTAAAATTGTAAAAAATGAAGAGTCAGAAATTGGAGGAGGTTCATTTAATGCAATCTCATTTAAAAAAAATACAAGTACGCTATATGACAAACGAGCATCTTCAGAATTTATCAATTCAAATACATCAGATTTTGACATCCGAAATATACTTTTCTATGATAAAGTTTCGGGCAACTCGTTTCCAATTACAACTGATACTTTGCATATTTTATCTTTTGCCATTCACAGTGAATTCCGAAAGCCACTAATCTTCTTTAGAATTGTAAAAGCAGACTTGAATAAAGATGGCATTTATGATAATCGAGATGCAGTTATGCTTTACACATCCGGCTTAAATGGAAGACAATTTACCAAAATCACACCTGAGAATGAACATTTCTTGGATTATTTCTATTATCCGGAGACGAATAAAATCCTGATAAAAACATCAATAGATATTGATAAAGACAATAAGTTTTCTGAAAAGGATGAAACCAATTTCAGGGAAATGCATCTGTTAAATACTCAATTTGGCAGAGAAATATTTACAAATTCACTAAAAGATTCGTTGAAAATGCAAATAAATGCGTTGAAATAACATTAAATATATCCTGCTTATCAGAAAATAATCATACCACAGTGGTTTCAAGTTATTAAAAGTTGTGTATTCTTTTTTAAATGGAAAGTTCAGATACTTGTTACTTTTAATTCATGATAGTACAATCTACCGTTTACTGGAAATCCTACCTCGATAATTTTTCGGCTCATCTGAAAGTAGAGAAATCACTCAGCCCCAACTCGGTTGATGCCTATTTGCATGATGTCAGATTATTGACTCAGTATCTCACAGTGGAAAATAAAACAGTAAACCCGGAAGATTTGCACTTACAAGATTTCGAACATTTTCTGGCATATCTTCACGATTTGGGCTTAAATGACCGCAGTCAGGCACGCATCATTTCCGGACTAAAAGCATTTTATAAATATCTCGTCAATGATGAATTTATTAAAGATGACCCTACTGTTTTATTGGAAGGACCCAAACTCAGCAAAAAACTGCCGGATACACTTTCTTATGAAGAAATAGAAAAATTATTGCAGGCACTCGATCTCTCTAAAGATGAAAATGTACGCAACCGTGCCATGCTCGAAACTTTATACAGCAGTGGACTTCGCATCAGCGAACTGATTAATTTGCGCATCTCACATATTTATGAAGACGTAGGTTTTATTCGTGTTATCGGAAAAGGAAATAAAGAACGATTAGTACCCATTGGCAACGATGCGCTCAAACATATCAATCTTTATAGGGAGCATGTCAGAAACAAAATGAGCATCCATCCTAAATACTCGGATATACTCTTCCTAAACAGGCGCGCGAATCCTATTACACGGGTGATGGTATTTATTGTGATAAAAAAGCTGGCAGAGCAAATAGGATTAAACAAAAATATTTCACCGCATACCTTCCGGCATTCTTTTGCCACCCATTTGATAGAAGGAGGAGCAGATCTGCGAGCCGTACAGCAAATGCTGGGGCATGCATCCATCACTACTACAGAAATTTATACGCATCTCGACCAACAATATTTACGGGAATCACTTACACTGCATCATCCGAGATTTAAGTAAGATTTAAAACAATGCCATATCCATTTTTCTTACATCAACGAATTAAAGTTTACTTGCCAATATCGAAGAAAAAGTGCTAAATTAACACCGACTTATTTTTATGCTCGATTCGGTAATTCCTAAAATCAAAGATTGGCCAATTAATTTAATAGCCAAAAAGAAAACCAAAATTCTTCAGGAGACGATTTCCGATGCCTTGTTGGAATTTAATAAAACCTATCCTACCAACAAACAAATCAGAGAACAACTGCAGAAAACACTTTATCTGGAGCGCATCCGGATGAAAACGGAACCTTGGGAAGTAGATCCTGAAGATGAACAAGAATTTTGGGGCAAAGTAAAAAAACAACTTATCCAGTCTGACCCTTCACAAATGGAGGAAGCAAAATCAGAAGAAATACATCAGGAAATTTTAACAAGTATCATCACTCGTTATGCCAATGAAATTTGGGGCAATTTCAACCCCAACCTATTTTGGATAGTTCGCCAGCTCTTACGCCGCATCTTTGCCCGTTTATTCAATTCGCATTTTGGCGGTTTCAGAGGTTTGTTCAATCCGGGAGACAAACTGAAAGACAAACTTATCATAGCCGGGCCGGTAGATAAATTGAGAAATTTAGTTACTAAGGGTACTATTATTCTAGTACCAACACATTTTAGTAATCTCGATTCGGTTATTATCGGATTTGGGATGGACTATATCGGTTTGCCTGCCTTCCAGTATGGAGCAGGATTAAATTTATTTAACTCCAAATTTTTCAGTTTTTTCATGGGCAACCTCGGAGCTTATAAATTAGACCGACGCAAAAAAAATCCCATTTATCTCGAAACATTAAAATCTTATTCTCGTGCTAATTTGGTAGCCGGGGCACACACCATCTTTTTTCCGGGTGGCACACGCTCCAGAGCCGGCAAT
>DAOQII010000043.1:1787-12947 GCA_035339455.1 Chitinophagales bacterium | reverse complement strand
GAAAGACAACGAGTTATTGATTTTCTAAATTCTATCCCTTGTAATGCTTATGTATTAGGTTATAGCTTCTTTAATGCCGGCTACTCTCAATGGGATGCCGATAGTACTTCTCCTTTAGATCAGACCTTATTTACGGCATTTGAACGCATTGGTGTAAATACTATTCGAAATCAGAGAGAAAATGAACCATTCGTGTTCTTTATCCATAACTGTGATCCGGGATTTAATAAAATACAGATAAGCAGAGCCCCTACTGCAAATAACCCTGCGGCCATAATTGATACTTCATTTACATTCAGTGGTACATGGAATAAAGGTACTATGCAATCTACTATTATTGGGCCGGCTAAAAACTGGAAAACTTTTCAAATGGATTGGCATGCCTTGGAAAATCCATATTACGATTATTCCAATGTAAGCATCAGAGGTTTTGATACTTCGGGTACAAGCACTATTTATATGGATAATTTATTAAAAGGTATTCCCATAGATATCAGCAGCATTGATGCTAAAAAAACACCTTTTATTCAGCTTACCTGGAATACGCAAGATGATTCATTCGGCACAGCACCTCAAATGGACTTTTGGCGTGTTACTTATGATAAAGTTCCGGAAGCTGTTGTCAATCCTACTATCCATTTTTCAAAAACAAGAGATACAATCGTGTCCGGTGAAACGCTCTCTTTAGCTGTTGCCGTAGAAAATGTAACCCCGATAAATATGG
This sequence comes from Chitinophagales bacterium, assembly GCA_035339455.1. Lineage (GTDB taxonomy): Bacteria > Bacteroidota > Bacteroidia > Chitinophagales > JADIYW01 > JADJSS01. The sequence continues at coordinate 12,223 of DAOQII010000043.1, read as the reverse complement.
ACAGCTTGCTCGTTCGTTTTACTATCAGAGATGCATCAGGAAATATTATAGTAGTGGATCAGCGTTACGCACCACTGCCCGGCAAGCAATATCAAATCATCAACTTTAACTATGATTTTGCAGGATTCAATTTTACAGGACTAAACACGATTACCGTAGAAGTGAACCCGGATACTGACCAGCCTGAGCAATTCCATTTTAATAACTTTGCTGAATTTACGGTATATGTATTACGTGACAGAATCAACCCGATACTGGATGTAACCTTCGACGGCAGACATATCACCGATGGGGAATATGTTTCTTCCACACCGGAAATTTTATTGAGGCTGAAAGACGAAAACAAATATCTGGCTTTAAATGACACTAACGAATTTTTGTTATACCTCTATTACCCCAACGCTCCTACCACGCCAGTTTTAGTCGATTTGCAACAATCTGATATTACATTTATACCGGCCGACCCAAGTAATTTGAGTCGTAACAATGAAGCCCGCCTCATCTATAAGCCAACGCTTCAAGACGGCACCTATGAGCTGAGAGCACAAGGTATAGACCGCAGTCGCAATGATGCCGGAAAATACGAATACCGTATTAAATTTAAAGTGGACTCCAAACCAACAATTACGCATGTTCTCAATTACCCGAATCCTTTCAGTACTTCCACACAGTTTGTATTTACCATTACCGGACAGCAAGTACCGGATAAACTGATGATACAGATATTCAGTGCCAGTGGTAAAGTAGTGCGTGAGATTAGCAAAGAAGAACTGGGCAACTTGCATATCGGCACGAATGTTACCGATTTTAAATGGGATGGCACCGATATGTATGGCGACAGGCTGGCAAATGGTGTTTATTTTTACAGAGTATATACCAAAAATACAGACGGCACCAACACCGAGATAAAAGAAACCGGCATAGACAAATTCTTTAAACATGGCTATGGCAAGCTCTATATCATGCGGTAAGTATAGTTATGGATTTAACGGTCAAGAACGGGATTACGATATAAACCAAGCCGGAAATGTTAATACCGCACCTTTTTGGGCATATGATGCAAGGTTGGGAAGGAGATGGAATGTTGATCCGATAATTAAAAGTTAGGAAAGTGATTATTCATGTTTTGGAGATAATCCGATTATTTTTACAGATATTAATGGAGATGTTTTAAAATTCTTTGGTGATAAGAAAGAATTAGACAAGGCAGCCACACTTGCAAATAATAAATTTGGAAAATCAGGAGTAAAATTTAATATAAATGATCAAGGAATATCTAGTTTATCGGGCGATTCCAAAAAACTTAACAAACAGCAATTAGCACTTTATAATTCATTAAATGAAGTAATAACATCAACTAAAACAACTAATATTTATGCGTTAAAAGAATCAGAAAGGAATATTTCTTTTGGAGGTACTTTTAGTGGACACAAAGATAAAAGTGGTAAATTAACTACAGTCTTTAAGAATAATGGAAATGAAATAAATGCACAATTTTTGATGTATATGATATGGAAGTAGCTGATTATGTAAAAGATGACGGGATATCAGGAGTAGCTATATTAGCACATGAGATTTATGAAGGCTTTCAACATCAGGGAAAAGGAATTAGCAATTATGAAACTGCTCACGACATCGCTTTAAGACTACAAGGAATGATTGATGGTTATACAAATGTGAAAAATATTGCACAAGATAAAATTTTATTTGGTACTACAGAATTTACATATACAACCAATAATGGAAAGAATATGAAAACAACAGTTAACATAAAAGACAATAATTTCCTGAAAACAACTACAACTATTGATGTTACACCAAAAATAATTATACCCGAACCATCTAAATATCAAGATTGTTCAGTATGTGCAGAATATGAAAGAAAGCAATTAGAATTAGCAAAACAACTTAAGAAATACTTTAACAAATAATATATGAAATATATATGCTTAATTGTATTTATTTTTATAAACGTGTCATGCAATAATGATAATAAAGAAATAAATACATATTACTGTAATGTTATTGATACAATAATATTTAACTATTATAATGGACACTCAAATGAATATTTAACAAGCAGATTAGATGAACTTGTGATGGCATCAAATATTTATAACAACGCAATGCCTTCATTAGTTGGTTATGTTTATGAGAATGATAGTTTATTTATTAGAGATATGCTAAATTATAAAATAGCATTTGGTTGTGATTCAAATATTCTCATTAAAACGTCACTAACTCCTTCAAATATGGAAAAATAAAAAATAGCTCAAGAACAAGGCGCAGGAGATTGCGTTTGGTTCTTGTGCCAAAATGAAATGTGCCACCATTACTTGGCTTGTTTTTTAACGAATTATTTACCATTAAGGCATTAAGAAAATTAAGACTATTTATGCGGACAATGTCACTACTAAACCAATTAACTAATCCACCAATAAAGGTATCGCCACTACGTGGCATATAAATGCAGATTTTAAATCACAGTATAATAAACAGATTTCTCTCTCAATGACAAAACGAAGTAAGAATTGCATTTTTTATCCGTTGCCAATGTTTCAAATCTATGAATGACTAAATTAAACAGGCTTTTTATTCCATATTTCCCAGCTTTTTTCTGCCTGCAAATACAGCATATCCAAGCCGTTTTTTACGGTTGCACCTTGTGCAGCTCCGCACTGCATAAACAAGGTATTTTCTGGGTTATAAACCAAATCATACAGCAAATGCGCTTGGGTTAATTTCTCATAAGGAATATTCGGACACTCATTTGTATTCGGGTACATGCCAATTGGTGATGTATTGATAATTAAAGTATGTGCTTGCAATATACTGTCATTGTCAAACAGGTCTTCGTAGCAGTAGGCATTTTCAGTTTCATGCCGAGAAACATGCCTATACCCGATTCCCAATTTTTGCAACACGTACTCTACGGCTTTTGCTGCACCTCCGGTGCCTAAAATGAGTGCTTGTTTATGGGTGTTGTTCAGCAGCGGTTGGAGGCTGTTTTCAAAACCGTAAATGTCTGTATTATAGCCTGTTTTTTTTCCGTCAGAAAACAAAATAGTATTGACAGCCTCAATTTTTTGGGCTTCCTCCGAAAGTTCATCCAGATACGCAATGATTTTTTCTTTGTAAGGTATCGTTACATTCAAGCCTTTTAAGTTGGGAAACTCAAGACATAAATCATTGAAATATTCTATTTTTTCAAGCGGAAAAACGGCATAGTTTGCATCCGTAATATCTTCGCATTCAAACTTTGCGGCAAAATAGCCGGGCGAAAATGAATGCGAAAGCGGAAAACCGATAATACCGAATTGTTTCATAAACGAATATACGAATTTATTGATGTACCGATTTGTTGATGTACCAATGTACCAATTTATCGATGTATTAATGTAGTGATTTGTTGATGTACTAATGTGCCAATTTATCGATATAACAATGTACCAATTTTTTGATGAGTTAAGTTTGTCAAATTTGTCAAATACGAACTAATTAACCATTACACTATTTAACTAATAAACTAAATACAACTCAAATTACTTCTTCATGCCCATGCCTTGAAATTTCTTCATCATGGATTTCATCTGGTCGAATTGCTTGATAAAATTATTGACATCCTGTATGGAATTTCCTGAACCTTTAGCCAGTCGCTCCCTGCGCTTGCCGTTTAAAATATCCGGATTTTTGCGCTCTTCGGGTGTCATGGAAAAAATGATTGCCTCTATTTTTTTAAATGCATTATCATCGATGTCAATATCTTTTATAGCCTTGCCCACACCCGGTATCATGCCCAACAAATCTTTGATATTTCCCATCTTGCGGATTTGATTGATTTGCTGCAAGAAATCATCAAAATCAAACTGGTTTTTGGCAATTTTTTTGGATAAACGCTGCGCTTCTTTCTCGTCAAATTGCTCCTGTGCTTTTTCAACAAACGAAACAATATCACCCATGCCCAAGATACGCTGCGCCATACGCTCAGGATAAAAAACATCCAGCGTGTCTAACTTTTCGCCGCGCGATACAAATTTTATCGGTTTGTCCACCGTATATTTTATAGAAAGCGCCGCGCCACCGCGCGTATCGCCGTCTAATTTTGTCAAGACAACGCCGTCGAAATTTATTTTATCGTTGAAAGCTTTTGCCGTATTCACTGCATCTTGTCCTGTCATGGAATCCACTACAAACAAGGTTTCTTGTGGTTGTATCGCTTGCTTGACATTGTAAATTTCGTTCATCATTTCTTCATCCACCGCCAAGCGGCCGGCAGTATCCACGATAATGACATTCTGACCTTTTTGCTTGGCATGTGCAATAGCATTTTGCGCAATCTGTACAGGATTTTTATTTTCAATTTCCGAATATACCTCCACACCAATTTGCTCGCCCAACACCGTGAGCTGATTGATAGCTGCAGGGCGATACACGTCGCAGGCAACTAATAAAGGCGTTTTGTTCAATTTGGTTTTTACGAAGTTGGCTAGCTTGCCCGAGAAAGTCGTTTTACCGGAGCCTTGTAAGCCTGAAATCAAGATGATGGTCGGGTTGGCTTTCACATTGATTTCTGTAACTGTTCCGCCCATCAGCGTTGTCAATTCATCACTTACAATTTTTACCATCAATTGTCCCGGAGAAACGGAGGTGAGCACATTTTTCCCCATCGCCTCGTCTTTGATTTTGTCGGTAAATTCTTTCGCTATTTTATAGTTCACGTCGGCATCTACCAACGCGCGGCGTATATCTTTGATAGTAGAAGCAATATTGAGTTCGGTGAGTTTGCCTTCACCTTTCAGATTTTTAAAGGCACCTTCGAGCTTGTCCTGCAGATTTTCAAACATACATTTAACTTTTAAAGAGGTGCAAAAGTAATAAAAAAAGCCGATGAAATTATGGGTTTAACGACACTCTGCCATCAAAAAATAGTAAAAAAAATCCATAATAGTAGTTTTTTAATGAAAATAATTACTTATCTTTAATTCAGTAATGATTCAAAAGTTAAAATATCTGTTTTTGTTCTTTTTGCTATTTGTAGCATCACTGTCTTCTTTTTCACAAAGTATGTCGGCTACTAAAAAGACCGAATTGTATAAGAGTGCTTACACTGAAATTTGTGATATGCTGTCCGGTAAGAAAACATTGAATTTGAAGCGAGCAATTTTTATCACTGAAAATGCGTATGTGGGTGGCACTATGAACTATATGAATTATGATAACCAAATTAAAAAAATTGCATTTTCGCTCAAACAAATGATTAAAGACAAACATATAGAGGGATATAAAACTGCCGGAAATTGGGCTGCATTTGTTTATATGACTGATTCAATAACTTACAATAACAATCATCCTTATTCATATGATTTTGTTGATTTTTTTGGTGATTCGAGTTGGACTTCTCAATTTGTAACAAAACTACTAAATACACATGTAGGCAACTGCCATTCATTACCGCTGTTATACAAAGTGCTTTGTGATGAAATTGGGGCAAAGGCTTATATTGCTTTTGCTCCAAGTCATTTATATATTAAGCATCAAGATGAAAACGGGAAATGGGTAAATTTAGAAATGACTAATGGTAGTTTTTCCAGAGACGAATGGATAATGGAGCAATCTGCCATTACTATTGAGCAAATCAAAAGCGGTATCTATATGAATGCCACGACAGAAAAAGAATTAATCGCTTTTATGCTTTTTGATTTGCAAAGTTGTTATCAACGAAGTTTCTCATGTGATTCATTTCAGTTAAAAATGATAGAAACAGGTTTGGCTTATTTTCCGAATTGTATAAATCTTCAATTAGCAAAGGCATTCCATTATCAGCAGGTTATGCTAAAAGAAAAAAAGCAAGCATACCCAAACACGCAAGTCATAAAAGACTGTATTGCTAAGCTTAAACAACAGGATAAAATATTTGAGGAGTTGGGTTATAAAGATGAAAGCCCCGAGCACTATGAGGCTTGGATAAAATCTGTTGAAGAGGAAAAACTAAAAAGAAATATAAAATGAAAAATCTATTATTTTTATTCGTCTGTTGTGTCAGCTTAAATACTGTGGCGCAACTAAATCCATATGCGCAATTTGGGTATGAACCCAAGAATGAATATGTGATAAATAAGTCTGATAAGCTTGAAATTGCCAATACAGATACCTCAAGCACAAGGCAATTGCTATTATTTGATTTTGCCAATAAAAAACTATTCGTGTTAAATAGAGCAGATTCTATTATTACAATATATGACATACCAAAAGATGTGTTGGCAAAATGGATAAGTGTTGACCCCAAAGCATCAAAAGCACCAGATTGGTCTCCTTACAGGTCATTTTTTGATAATCCGATTAGATTTATAGACCCTGATGGTCAGTGGGAAGCAGATTCAAAAGGTAATTTAAAGGCAGAAAAAGGAGATAATGCTCAAACTCTTGCTAAATTTCAAGGGATAAAATATGGTGAGGCATTGAAACAACTTAAAAGCCAAGGTTATACTGTAAATAGTAAAGGAATCTTGAATCTGAAAGTCGGTGATCAATTAATGCTTAAAAATAATTATACAGAATCTATAAAAAATTCAACAGGTCAATTTAGTACTGATGTTATGATGAGATTAGCACCAGCACCAGCTGGAAGTGGTCCTGGTATTGATAGAGGAACTCCAGAAGATAAATACAATTGTTGGGGATCAGCGATTGCTGGAAGCCAAGGAAATAAAATTGATAATTCAGTAGGTATCCCTTTGGGTAGTACCTTTGATGCGAAGCTTTCTTCAGATTATACACCAACAACACAAGCAAATGCACAATTCGGGAAAACTGTTTTAAGATTTGCTGATGCGTCAGGAGTACAGCACGGTGCTGTATATTATGGCAAAAATAACGCAGGAGAAATATATGTTTATTCAAAAAATGGGTGGCATGCAAAACCCGAAGTAATGAAACTATCAGATTTAATGTTAAAAATTCCAGACTATGGTACAGTTCAAGGTATTAACACTGGCGAAAGTGGCTATTATCAGCCTAAGTAGCTTATTGAGTTCATGTTATGGGCAAGAACAAAAATCAATTAAATATATGAAAATTTATTTTTCAGATACTTTAATAGTTTCTAATGAAAAAATAGATGTTCGTAAAGTAGAAGACAAAGAAATTGAAGTTTGGATATCAAATGACAGTATTCAAAAAAAAATTAGTAATCTTATTAAGCCTACCATTATATTAGAATTTAATGGCAACAAATACATTGCAAAACCGAATTTAATTTACAGTTCATCTATTCCTAATGAATGTGATTATTTTTATCCAATAAACAAAGAGGGCAAAGTTTTTAATATCAATAATGGCATAATACTTTTTTATAAGATATTAAATTAAACATAATAGTATAATTATTATATATAAAATGCAATTTCAGGTAACACAAAAAACATTTTTTCAAGAAACAGATAGGAGTTCTCATCCCAGCTCTGAATGGATTTTGATTGAAAAAGCAAGATTAACACTGCCACAATCCACAGCAAACTATACTACTGAACCATGAGTAAATTAATGTATATTATTCTTATTACCTTATTCACAAATTGCAGTTCTAACATCTCAAAGAATGATAAGTATGATTTAAGTGATAGAGCAAATTTATTAGCTCTTAATGAAAATGTAATTGGATTAGAATACATAATTAAAAAGGCATTAAAAGATGAAATAGAAGAATATCATGTTAAATACTTAGGCAAGATAAAAAAATCAAATGGCTCATGTTTAAAGTTTATCACTAATGTGCTTTATTGTGGGAAGAATACTGACTCTCCTCATGCAAATGCAGCATTATATGTATATAATGATAAAAATATTGAACTTGGATATTATAGCCTTGGACCAATTTGGTCTTTACCTAGTAAAATAGTTGCAAATAATCTTGTTTTTGATTATTCTGATTCATATTGCAATCAAAAGACTATTATTAATTTTCAAGATAGTATCCCTAGTCAAATATACATAAAGTGTACAGAAAAAGGCGGAGATATATATGTGTTTAATAAATAAAAATATTAAAAACACACATTTATGCCGTGTATTTTTTTTACTAAAATCATTCACATATATCATGTTTGCCATATTAAGTTGCAAATCAAAAAACAATTTACAAAGCAGTCTAGGAGATTTTCCATCTTCTAAAAAAGAAGTTCCAAGAAAAAACCCGATTAATCTCGATTCAATTTATGACAACTTTAGAGATTCTATAATCAGTTCGTGTAATCAGAATTCTAATTTCAAACTTAATCTTTCAAACGACACAGAGTTAATAAAACTTGAAGCAATTTATTTGGGCTCAATAATTACTAAATCCGGTAATGGAATTAAATTTTTGAATACCATACAATATTACCAACTAAAAAAATATCCGCTACATGCTTCATCCGGAACTTTTTTATTCAATAAGCAAAATAAAAGAATTGGTAACTATTGGTATTCCTCTGATTGGGAACTGCCAAAAAGAATAGCTGAAAATTCATTAGTCTTTTCATACAATAATTCTTATTGCAAGTATGATACGAGTGTTAGTTTCTATGACAGTATTCCTTCTTTTTTATTTGTTCCTTGTTCTAAATTTGGAGGAAATATTTATGATTTCTATAGGAATGAATAGCCATCACACTTTAATATATTTCGTTTTATAAAATCAATGCCAAAATCTGGCAACTATAATTCCAATACTCTTAACTATATTAATTTTTTTAAAACCACCATCACCTTCCTACTTACTACTTTCCCTTACTCCTTCTTCTTCACTTTGCCAAAGCCTACATTCATATAAAAGTTGATTCCTGTAAAGCGTTTTTTTGCAAAGGAAGTAATGATATTTTTTGAACCTAAAGTAAACTGAGCTATTTTAACTCCTGCACCAAAATTGATGCCCTCATATTTATTCCAGTTTAATGGCGTAAATACACTGAAAATACGGGTTTCAAAACGCGGTGTTATAGTGATATCATTCGGCATGTTGGCTTTGCCAAGTCCGTGTTTGAAAGACAAGGGGTTGAACTGGAAATTCGCATTGACATAAAATTTAGATACAATGCGTGCGTCTAAAAAAACATTGATGGTAGTGGGTAAATAGATTTTTTGCTTTTTGCTCGGAATCGTATAATCACCTAAAGAGTCCAAAATCGCATCGATATTGATATTCGTATAATTATCGCTTTCTACTAAATGCGACAATGGCACATCCTGATTATTGCCCACGAAACTGCGACTATACTTCCCGGTTTTGTATTCATTAAATCCAATATCATTCACCGAAAAGCCGACCATCAAAATATGCTCTTCGGAATTCTTTTTTCTGAATTCATAAATTGCACCTGCATCTATTCCAAAACCATTGATGCCAAAATGATAGTTGAAATCGTTGTCGGTAACTGCATTGCTGACTAATAATTCAAACTCCGTATTACCGGCATTAATCATCGTATCACTCATGCCTATATTGTAGTAGCGGTTGAAGTCGAGGTGGTTGACAGAAAGTTGTGCATTAAAAATGTTCGTTGTCATTTTTACGGATGCCCCTGCATGCAGATAATGCCGTTCTTTGAGTTTGAAACTTCGGGCGTAGCCTAAATTAAATTCATGAAACACGTTGACAGAACCCGTAAGGCGCGTATCGTTAAAACTACTATTCCAGTTTTGGATATGACTAAAATCGTTATAAAGTGAGGTGATAAAATTTTCATCCAAATCGTTGAATGTCGTGATAGCTCGCACACGTGTGCCAAAGCTGATGGTGTTTTTTTTGATGCGGTACATAAACGATGGCCCCATCACATTAAAGCCGATAAAGAGATTTTTGGGTTTGCCGTCTAAGTTTTCCTGTACATAAGCATTTTTATCCCAGTGTTTAATCCAGTCTTTGGGCTTGCCTACTAAAGAAAAATGGTTATTGCCCAAAGAGGCATCAAAACCGAAGAAGTTGGCTTGCCATTTCATGTCAGAGGCTGCAGGGAAAGCAGGGTTGATAATTTGTGTAAGTATGGCATCTTTCGACAAATAATGCGCTCCGGCAAATGGCTGTGCTTTTATAGCTGACGTTACGACTAAAATAGTAATAACTGATAAGACCTTTTTCATAGCTTATAATTTACTGCAAAAATATAATGCACATTCAAAAAACTAATAGACAACTTATAGACAGTTCTTTATAATTTGTCGGTTTTTACTTGAACTTGTTTTATCGGATTATTTACCATTAAGGCATTAAGGAAATTAAGACTTTTTGTGCAATAATACCTCTAAGTGGCTAATTAATATTTATCAATAAGGCTTTAAGAAAATTAAGACTGCTTACGTACAATGCCACTACTTGGCTTATTTATTTTCAGATTATAGAATTCTATACCATTAAGGCATTAAGGAAATTAAGACTTTTTGTGCAATAATACCTCTAAGTG